>JAGCKG010000141.1 GCA_017647625.1 Alistipes sp.
AATTAGGTCGAGTTGATTTTGTTGGATATTTCGAACAGATTTCTTATCTCTTTCGAGGGCGCTATGCGGGCATAGCAACCGAGGAAAGATGAGAAAGATGCCGAAATAGACACAAAAGCGACCGAAAGATAAAATAAAACTACCTATTGTTAAACTTAATTTACTAATTTATAGAACATCCCTTAAGTGTATAGTGTGCCTAAAATTCAGCCGTATTACGCAACTCATAGATTGGGAAGTAGCGGGGTCTACTTCGTGGAGCAGAACGATACAGATAGGTGTCACCAATGAGGCGTACTATGTACCTTCAATAGGTGACACTTTGCTATTAACAGACAACACATAGAGAGTATGTCAGTAATAAGATTAACCAAGGAGTTTACATTCGAGGCCGCACATATGCTTGAGGGTTACGACGGTCTTTGTCGCGAGATACACGGTCACTCATATCGACTTTTTGTTACCGTAAAGGGTAAGCCAGAGACTGATGGCGACTCTCCGAAACTCGGTATGGTGATGGACTTTGGAGTGTTGAAACGCATTGTGAATGAGCAGATTGTGGAGCGTTTGGACCACTCCTTTATGATGCGCAATACGCTTGGCGCGGAGGATGTGGCTAATAGTCTTGGCTACCGCTTCTCGAAGATTGTGCTTACCGAATATCAGCCTACTTGCGAGAATATGCTCTCGGACTTTGCCGAGCGTCTACTCGGTGCGCTCCCAGAGGAGATAGAGTTATACTCGTTGCGTCTTCACGAGACTGCAACATCCTATGCGGAGTGGTATGCCGATGATAATTTTTAAGGGAGGTTCTATAAATTAGGTCGAGTTGATTTTGTTGGATATTTCGAACAGATTTCTTATCTGTTTCGAGGGCGCTATGCGGGCATAGCAACCGAGCAAAGATATGAAAGATGCCGAAATAGACACAAAAGCGACCGAAAGATAAAATAAAACTACCTATTGTTAAACTTAATTTACTAATTTATAGAACATCCCTAAAGGTATAATCCTACTAAAATGCAGAAGAAGAGCCTTTATCTTATCGATGCTTATGCGTTGATATTCAAATACTACTACGCCTTTTATCAGCGACCAATGCGCAACCACGAGGGTATTAATACCTCTGTGGTTTTTGGTTTTACGAAGTTTTTGCGCGACATCCTAAAGCGTGAGAACCCCGACCTTATAGGCGTTGCGTTTGACCCTGCAGGTGGCTGTTTCCGTCGCGAAATATCGCCCGACTATAAGGCTAACCGCCCACCTACGCCAGAGGATATAAAACTCTCTGTACCATATGTTAAGCGTCTGCTCGAGGCTATGTGCATTCCCGTTTTAGAGGTTGCGGGCTTTGAGGCGGATGATGTCATCGGAACACTTGCCAAGCGTGGTGCCGAGGCGGGATATAGTGTCTTTATGGTTACGCCAGATAAGGACTACGGACAACTTGTAGATGATAACTGCGTTATCTATCGCCAGAAGGGCGATGCCATAGAGATTATCGACAAAGTTGCCATAGAGGAGAAGTATGGCTTTAGCGACCCAAGCCTTGTGTGCGATGTCTTGGCATTATGGGGCGATGCCTCGGATAATATCGCGGGTGTGCCAGGTATTGGCGAGAAGGGTGCATCGAAACTCGTTAGAGAGTGGGGTACAGCAGAGAATATCTTGGCTAATGCCGATAAGATTGGTGGTAAGACGGGCAAGAGCATTGCCGAGTGGGGCGATAAGTTGCTCTTGGCAAAGAGTTTGGCAGCGATACGCTTGGATGTGCCTATCGAGTTCTCGGAGAGCGAACTTACGCGCTGTGCGCCCGACTACGAAGCATTGCGTGCCTTGTATAAGGAGTTGAACTTCACATCGCTACTTAAGGAGTTGGATGCTACAGCACCCAAGTCTGCACCTTGCCAGGAACCACAGCATCAACTTGCCGACGTAGCACGCAAAAAGAGTCAGGCAAAGCGCGAGGCGGCGTTGGAGGGTCAGGGCGATCTGTTTGCAATGTTCGATGCTCCTACTGTGGAGTCTGCGGTAGAGGAGCAATCAGTTGTTAGCGAGGTCGAGGATGCGGTCAAGGAGTACAAGGTAGTTAGTTCCGTAGAGGAGGTAAAGAGTTTGTGCGAGAGACTGCAAAAGAGCGATGCTGTTGCGTTGCTTACTATGACAAATAATTACAATGTTATAGATTGCACAGTTATAGGTATTGCGCTCTCGGCAGAGCCATTTAAGGCGTACTATGTTCCTCTATGCTATATTAATAGGGCGGAGTGTATCGATGCTCTGCGCCCACTGCTTGAGAATGAAAGTATAGCAAAGATAGGTCAGAACATAAAGTTCGATATTATGGTGTTGCGTCGTGCTGGCATTGAGTTGCGCGGTGCGCGCTACGACACTATGTTGTTGCACTATCTTATCGACTCGGAGGCGCGCCATAGTCTCGATTTTATCGCTAATCAGTATCTTGGTCTAACGCTCCCCGATATTGAGACTTTGACTGGCAAGGGTGCTAAGCAGGTGAGTCTCGATATGGTTGCTACAGAGCGTGTTGCAGAGTTTACTGCGGAGCGTGTGGATGTCATTTTCCGCCTAAGGGATAGACTCTATAAGAGCGTTGCAGAACTTGCGATGACCGACCTATATCACCGTATCGAAGAGCCTATGATTGATGTCTTGGCTGATATGGAACTTACGGGAGTATGTGTTGATTGTGAGGCACTTGCGCGCTACGGTGTGGTGCTTAATGACCGCCTCTTGCGCCTTGAGAGGGAGGTGTGCGAGATGGCAGATGAGCCTACGCTCAATATCAATTCTCCGCGTCAGTTGGGCGAGGTCCTGTTTGGTAAGTTGCGCATTACCGACAAGCCGAAGATGACCAAGACCAAGCAGTATTCTACCGATGAGGAGTACCTTACTTCCTTCGCAAATGAGTTCCCAATAGTTAGCAAGATACTCGAGTATCGCGGTGTTAAGAAGTTGCTCTCGACATATGTTGAGGCACTGCCACGACTTGTTAATTTCGAGACTAAACGCTTGCATACATCGTATAATCAGGCTGTTACAGCGACTGGTAGACTATCGTCGACAAATCCAAACTTGCAGAATATCCCTATCCGTGATGAACTTGGCAAGCCTATTCGTGAGGCCTTTATAGCCTCTTCGGGTAATGTGCTTGTGGCGGCTGACTATTCGCAGATTGAGTTGCGCCTGATGGCACATTTGAGTGGTGATAAGGCACTTATCGAGGCCTTTATGCTGGGTGAGGATATACACTCTGCCACCGCTGCGCGCCTCTATGGCAAGACTCCGCAGGAGGTGTCATCGGATGAGCGTCGCAGGGCAAAGACTGCAAATTTCGGTATTATATATGGTATCTCGGCATTTGGCCTGGCGCAACGCCTGGATATACCAAACCGCGATGCTAAAGAACTCATAGAGAATTACTTCGCATCATATCCTGATGTGAAGCGATATATGGATGAGGCAGTTGAGAAGGCGAAAAGCTGTGGCTATGTGGAGACTATGTTTGCGCGCCGTCGCCAGTTGAACGATATCCACTCCGCTAATCGAGTTGTGCGCGGTGTTGCTGAACGTAATGCTATCAATGCACCAATACAAGGCTCGGCAGCAGATATTATGAAGCTTGCAATGGTTGAGATTGCCAGACGTTTTAAGGCGGAGGGCATCAAATCAAAGATGATTATGCAGGTACACGATGAGGTTGTTATCGACACTATCCCTGCGGAACTTGATAAGGTATGCACCCTTGTCCGTGAGGCTATGGAGTCGGTGGCAACATTGAAAGTACCTCTTGTGGCGGATGTAAATAGTGGTAAAAACTGGTTAGAGGCGCATTAGAATGTAATAGATAATATTCAGTAACACAAGTAATTATACCTATGAAACGACTACTATCTTTTGTGTCACTATGTTGCCTTATATTTGTTGCTTGTAGCAACGAAGATGGCTTGGATAATGGCAGACCAACGCCAAATGAGTCGATTACATTATCCCAGACCGTTGTTGAAGTGGGTTTTGAGCCTGACACCTATTCGGTATCTGTTACCTCGCCATATTCTTGGGATGCAACGGCAAAGAATGATTGGATAGTTCTTAATACAACAAGTGGTACTGCGGGAACTAAAGAGTTGCAATTTATTACAAAGCGTAATTATAAAAAGGAGGTTCGCGAGGGAACAATAGTGATTCAAAACAAGGATGCTGGATTATATGCAGAACTGTCTGTTGTGCAAGAGGCTTTATGTGTCGATATCCCAGTAGTAGGTATTGATTTGGGTCTAAGTGTAAAATGGGCGAGTTGCAATGTAGGCGCGGAGCGTCCAGAGGAATATGGTGATTACTTTGCGTGGGGCGAGATTAGTCCAAAGGATGAGTATACAACCCAGACATATCAATATTGGACCGATTACAATGGCGGTGGTTTTGGGGACTTAGGCGAGTATGCCAAACTTGGAGATATATCAGGCAGACCGCAATACGATGCAGCGACAGCGAATTGGGGTGGTGATTGGCGTATGCCAACCAAGTCAGAGCTGCAAGAGTTGCTCGACGATTGCACTTGGGAATGGACAGCCCTCAACGGAGTTAATGGACAAAAAGTAACAGGTCCCAACGGCAATAGTATCTTCTTGCCTGCCACTGGAGGTCGCTACGATACGTCGTCTCTCGAGGTCGGTTCGGTTGGTTACTATTGGAGTTCTACGCCTGACGAGGACGGTGTCGACGACGTTTACCGCCTCCGCTTCTTTAGCGGGTACTATACCAGGGTTTGGGGCGTTCGCTACTACGGTCAATCTGTTCGCCCTGTCTTAGAATAAAAGCGCAGCGCATTTAATTTATTTAACGATTTAATTTATTTCTGCGGGCATAATCAAGCCCGCAGTTATAAGAGGCTGAATAAAAAGTTTATTTTGTCGTTATGCTCGACCTCAAAATGCTCATTTACGATTAGTAAACTGCGCTTTTTCGGTCTTCGCAAGCCTAAAACTAAATCTTTTTATTCAACCTCTAACTATAAGGAAATCCCTATGGCGAAATTGTCGTTTTTACGGCAATTTCGCTTTTTTATCTATGGCGGAACATTCCCACAGCACGGGTATTAATTTTAATACCCGTGCTGTGAAGTGACCCCAAAAGTTTGGACAAAAAACTTATGGGGTTTCTTTATGCGCAAAAAACACGATTATGTAGCATTACTCAAATATATGAGGATGCTCGAAGATGGTTACTCGGTCAAATCAATTGCTAAAAATTTTGGTAT
>JAGCKG010000142.1 GCA_017647625.1 Alistipes sp.
TCGGTTGCTTTTGTGCCTATTTCGACATCTTCCTTATCTTTACTCGGTTACAATGCTCGCATTGCGCCCTCATAAGAGATAATGAATCTGCTCGAAATAGCCTACAAAATCATCTCGACCTAATTTATAGAACCTCCCATATGTATCTCTCGTTACTTTACGCGGATGCGTTGACCGATGCTAATGCGGTCGGGGTTGAGGTTAGGGTTAAGTTCCTTGATACGACGTGTTGTTGTGCCATACTGCGATGCGATACGACCTACAAGGTCGCCCTCAACAACCGTATGCCATACCTCCTCACCACTACTTGTCTGCTCTGTAGCGGTAGACTGTGGATTGCTTGGGGTTGATACCTTTCCCTTAACGCGAATCTTCTGACCGATAGATACTCTATCGACATTGATATCTGGGTTGAGACGCTTAATCTCCGCAAGACTCATACCATAGCGTGTAGCAACACGACCTACAAGGTCACCTTCCTTAATTGTATACCACTCCACTGCTTCGGTCTCAACATCAGCAGGTTTAACCTCGCTCTCCGTAGTGACCTTCTCCTCGGTTGGAGTCTCTACTGCGGTCTGCTCGGCAGGCTCTGGGGTCTCGTGGCGTTCCTCGATAACGGGTGTTGCGCTCTCGTTCATAATAGGGGCTTCGGCAACAACCTCTGTCTCTGCGATAAGGTGCTTACCATCTGCCTCACGATCAAGACGTGAACTCTCGATGCGTACACCAATGCCCACGTCAATCATTGCGCGGAGGCTGTCGAGGTGGTAGTTGTTAAGGCGTATGCTACCCTCTGTAGAGCGTTCGCCAATGCGCTCAGGCTCGTGAGTGCCGTGAATACCTATACCACTATACTCGGTATTTAGGCGGATAAACCAGTTGCCGTAGTAGTTCTTGACGCTCTCCTTGCCATTATTATACATCCAGTGTGAGGCACGCTGTATCTGCACTACACGAAATTCGCCCTCTGGGGTCTTAAGGTCGCCCAACTCCTGTTTGTCGCCATAGTGCCTACCGATAGAGACTGGGAAACGGCAGATAAGTCGGTTATCCTTATCGTATAGTTTAAGGGTTAGATGCTCTTTAGAGACAACGATATGGTGTGCATCGGCAACATCGCCACACACCTCCTCGTTGTCCTCTACGACAATGCCTTGAGGGTTATCCTCGCGAGGCAATATTCTACGCTCGTAGCGTGTATTGCCATATGCTGATATGGTTGCAATAAGCAGACCTGCAATTAGTAGATATCTTCTAAACATAGTTATTTGTTACTTCTCCCATTTTAGCACCATCGCTGTGCGCGAGGTGTTATATATATTTATAGTATAGTACTCCGAGCCATCCTCGCGTGTATGTGTAGTGGTGAAATGCTCGCTACCTGCCTCGGCACGCTGGTGACCACCGAAACGCTCCTCGTCTGATGATAGCAACATTGTGTACTTACCTGCCCAAGGCACGCATATCTCATAATCGGGGATAGAGGCTGTAGGGTGCCAGTTAAGCACGAAGAGTAGTCCCGTATGCGTGTAGACCATAGTCTTGTTATGCTCATCCATAAGGTGGTTGTATGGGTAGCCATCGCCTAAGATGCCATACTCCTTAACAATCTCTACCATAGCCTTGTCGAAGGCTCCGAGGTATGAGTAGCGCAAAAAACCATTGTCGGCAAGCGACCACTGACGGCGTGCGTGCTGGTACGACCAGTTGTTACCCTCGCGAGGGAAGTCTATCCACTCGGGATGACCGAACTCGTTGCCCATAAAGTTGAGATATGCCTCACCACCCGTAGTGATTGTCATAAGTCGTATCATCTTATGTAGTGCCATACCTCTGTCTATAGCGAGGTTTTCGGACTCTCTGTTCATCGCGAAGTACATCTCCTTGTCCATAAGGCGGAAGGCGATGGTCTTATCGCCTACAAGGGCTTGGTCGTGGCTCTCGGCATATGCTACGGTGCGCACCGATGGCAGACGGTTGGTCATCGTAGACCATATCTCCCATATATTCCAGTCCTCATCTCTCTGCTCCTTGAGGAGTTTGATCCAGTAGTCTGGTATCGCCATACCCAAGCGGTAGTCGAAGCCCATACCGCCATCCTCAGGCTTTACGCACGAACCAGGCATACCGCTCACATCCTCGGCGATGGTGATGGCATCGGGACGTATGTCGTGGATAAGTTTGTTGGCAATGGTGAGGTATACGATAGCGTCGCGGTCAACGCCCTCGTCGAAGAAACGCTCGCGACAGTCAAACTCGACATATCCGCGATGGTGGTATAGCATCGAGGTGACACCGTCGAAGCGGTAACCATCGAAATGGAACTCCTCTAACCAGTACTTTACGTTAGATAATAGGAAATGCTCCACCTCGCGCTTGCCATAGTCGAAGATCATCGAATCCCAATACTTCTGGTAGCCAGCATCGCCGGGTTTTGAGTAGTGGTGGTTCGAGCCATCAAGTTCGTTGATGCCCTCGGCGAAGTTCTTGACATAGTGTGCGTGTACAAGGTCCATAATTACGGCAATGCCGAGTTCGTGCGCACGATCTACCAACGAACGTAGTTCATTTGCCGTACCAAAACGCGATGATGGTGCGAAGAAGTTGGCAACGTGGTAGCCAAACGAGCCGTAGTATGGATGCTCGGCAATGGCCATAAGTTGTACAGCGTTGTATCCCGCCTCCTTGATGCGAGGTAGGATGAGGTCGCGGAACTCGACGTATGTGCCTACGCCCTCGCGCTCCTGCGCCATACCGACGTGCGCCTCGTAGATAACGAGTTCGCCCATCTTGGGAGCTGTGAAGTTGTCGTGCTTCCAGTCGTATGGTTTGTCGATTACAAACTGCGCAGTGAAGTTCTTGGTCTCATCATCCTGCACTACGCGCTTGGCATATGCTGGGATGCGGTCATTCCAGCCATTGTGACCGTGAATATGGAGTTTGTATAGCGAGCCGTCGGTAAGTCTCTCGGCATACATAGCATCGGGTAGGAATATACTCCATACGCCCTCGCGGTTGCGCTGTAAGCGTAACTCGGTGCGTTGCCAGTGGTTGAAATCGCCAAAGATATAGACATCTTTAGCCTCTGGTAGCCACTCTCTAAACCACCAGCCCTGCATTACATCGTCATACTGCCAACCGTAGTAACGGTGACCATTGGCATAATTTGCTATCGAGCCAGCGTGTTTTTCTATATCCTCGAGACGCGCCAAATACATTGCGTGCCGTCGGTTAACTTCCTCTTCTACAGGCTTTAACCAATCATCATTTTCGATGATTGGGAGTGTCTGTTTTAGTTCTTTCATACAAAAAGTAGATTATTTTTAGCAAAGATATGAAAAATCTTTGTATCTTTGCCCTATATTATGTGTTAATTGAATAACAAACAACAATTTATATTTTATTAACTAAAAACTTTTTTCTATGTTCAAAGGACATCCTAAAGGTCTTTATGCCTTAGCCCTTGCAAACACAGGTGAGCGCTTTGGTTACTACACAATGCTAGCGGTTTTCGCACTCTTCCTTCGCGAGAACTTTGGTTTGGCAAGCGGTACAGCTGGTGCTATCTACTCCACTTTCCTTGGCTTGGTTTACTTTATGCCATTGATTGGTGGTATGATGGCCGATAAGTTCGGTTTCGGTCGTATGGTAACCACAGGTATTATGGTTATGTTCGGTGGTTACTTGTTGCTCTCAGTACC
Organism: Alistipes sp.; assembly: GCA_017647625.1. Classification (GTDB taxonomy): domain Bacteria; phylum Bacteroidota; class Bacteroidia; order Bacteroidales; family Rikenellaceae; genus Alistipes. The sequence goes on from JAGCKG010000142.1 coordinate 3,705, forward strand.
TCTTGGAGGTGAGACACTTGCTATGATTGCTATGATGGCTGCTCTTGTATTTATCAGTGTTGGTACTGGTTTGTTTAAGGGTAACTTGCAGGTTATGGTTGGTGACCTATACAACGATCCTAAGTATGCAGATAAGCGTGACTCTGGTTTCTCGCTCTTCTATATGGCTATCAATGTAGGTTCTTTGTTTGCTCCTACAACAGCTATCGGTATGAAGAACTACGCGATGAACACACTTGGCTTCTCATCAAATGATGCTTACCACTTCTCATTTATGGTAGCTTGTGTTGCGTTGATTGTCTCTATTATGATCTACTATGTATTCCGCTTTACTTTCCGCCATGTTGAGGGTGGTAAGAAGAAGGGCGAGACTGCTCAGGTTGTAGATAACCTTACTGCTGAGGAGACTAAGCAGCGTGTTGTTGCTCTTTGCCTTGTATTTGCGGTTGTTATCTTCTTCTGGATGGCATTCCACCAGAACGGTTTGACACTTACATACTTTGCTGATGAGTTCACTAATACATCTGCATTCGGCTTCGAGACTATGTTGTTCAATGTATGGAACCTCGCATTGATCATCGTTGCTGTATATGCTTCATTCTCAATCTTCCAGAGCGAGAGCGCAAAGGGTAAGCTTCTTTCAGGTGTTCTTGCTTCAGCTATTCTGGCATTCCTTGTATACCGTGCTATGGGTATTGAGGCTACTGCTGAGGTTGCTGTTGCAGCTCCTATCTTCCAGCAGTTTAACCCATTCTATGTTGTTGCGTTGACTCCAGTTTCAATGGCTATCTTCGGTTCATTGGCTCGTAAGGGTAAGGAGCCATCAGCACCTCGTAAGATTGCATTTGGTATGTTGGTTGCAGCTATTGGTTTCGCTATTATGGCTGTTGGCTCACAGGGTCTTAACACTCCTAACCAGCAGGCTCAGGCTATCGCTGTTAACAAGGCAGAGACTTACGCTGCAAAGTGCTACACTGTAGCTGCTGATGTTGAGGCTTTGAAGGAGGCTGATGGTAAGGCTAACGCTGAGGTTAAGGCTGCTCAGGACTTTATGGGTAAGCTTAACGATAAGACTCGTCCAGTATTTACCGATGTTTACAATGCACAGTGTGTAGTTCTTTTGTCTGAGGCAGCTCCAGTAGTTGAGGTTGTTGAGGGCGAGGAGTCTCCAGTAGTTGAGGAGTCTGCAGCAGTTGTAGAGGCTAAGGCTACTTTGGAGGCTATCAAGTCTGAGACTAAGCCTGAGACTCGCACTTCAGCATACTGGTTGATCTTCACTTACTTGATCCTTACATTTGCTGAGTTGCTTCTTTCACCAATGGGTATCTCATTCGTATCTAAGGTAGCTCCTCCTAAGTATAAGGGTCTTATGATGGGTGGTTGGTTTGTTGCCACTGCTATCGGTAACCTCCTTGTATCTGTTGGTGGTTTCCTTTGGGCAGGTCTTCCATTGTGGTCAGTATGGACAGTGTTCATCGTACTCTGCTTGATCTCAGCACTCTTTATGTTTGTGATGATGAAGCGTTTGGAGCGCGTAACAAAGTAATAAGGTTGTACAATTATAACCTTATCAATAGAATAGGGCTATCCTTCGGGATGGTCCTATTTTATTTGTGGAATATGGTCTTATGAAAAATATATGCACATAAACCGATAAATTTTGGCGAAAATAGATGCGTGGTCACCAAAAAAATTGTATCTTTGAACGATATTTGTTTTGATAAGTAGTAAAACGATATATAAAAAATGAACAGTAGGTATCAACTCCCCAAGCACGGCGGACTTATCAAGGATGGTGCGCCAAAGGATATTATACATCGCTACGAGCGTATGCAGACTCAAGTCTTTGAAAATGAGTTTAGCGGTGTGCAATATGTGGCAGATATCATCTGCCGAATGATACAAAACCATAGCGAGAATGCCTCGGCAAGAGATATCTACGAGGAGCTTCCTCCATTTGTGCTTGGTCTTACCACTGGTCGTACACCATTGGGTCTTTATCGAGAACTTGTGCGTCGTTATCAGGCGGGTAAGGTATCGTTTAAGCACGTTGCTGTATATTCGCTCGACGAGTTCTATCCTATTCATCGTACCGACCAGCAGAGCCGTAACTTCCGTATCCACGACGATTTCCTCAAGCACGTCGATATCGCTCCCGAGAATGTACATACCCTCGATGGCGAGGTCTCTGATAGTCGCATCTCGGAGTATTGTAGCGAGTATGAGAAGTCTATTCGTAAGATCGACTTGATGATTATCGGCTTTGGTGAGCAGGGACAGTTGGGCTTCAACGAGCAGGGTTCATATGCCAAGTCGCATACACGCCTTGTGGAGTTGTCGCACAATTCGCGTAAGGTGCAGTCACAGCAGTTTGCTGGCTTCGAGAATACCCCAAAGTTGGCTATTACAATGGGTATTGGCACGATTATGCGTGCCGACAGAGTCATCCTTATGGCCTGGGGCGAGGATAAGGCAGATGCTGTACAGCGCATCGTAGAGGGCGAGATTACCGATAACGTGCCAGCAAGCCACCTTCAGGAGCATCCAAACATCGAACTTGTTATCGATGAGACCGCAGCCGAGAAACTTACCCGCGAGCAGACACCTTGGTTGGTAGGTCCTTGCGAGTGGACACCAAAGTTCGTGCGTAAGGCGGTGGTATGGCTTTGTGGCATTGTGAACAAGCCTATTCTCAAACTTACATATAAGGACTATATCGAAAATTCGCTCGGTCAGTTATTGGAGAGTTGCGGTACATATGACAAGGTCAACATCCGCGTTTTCAACGACCTACAGCATACCATCACTGGCTGGCCTGGTGGTAAGCCAAATGCCGATGATAGCACACGTCCTGCGCCATCGTTGCCATATCCAAAGCGTGTGTTGATATTCTCGCCACACCCCGATGACGATGTTATCTCTATGGGTGGTACCTTTATCCGCCTTGTGGAGCAGGGTCACGACGTACACGTTGCATACCAGACATCGGGTAATGTTGCTGTTCACGATGATGTTGTATTGCAGAACGTGGATACCGCCTGCCTACTCGGCATCAGTGACAACTACGATGAGGTCAGCGAGGTTATCAATAGCAAGAAGCGTGGCGAGCCAGAGCCTCGTAAACTTCTCGATATCAAGGGTACTATACGTCGTGCCGAGGCGCGTGCTGCGGTGCGTTCGTTCGGTCTTAACCCTAATACCAACGCCCACTTCCTAAACCTCCCATTCTACGAGACTGGAGGTATCAAGAAGGGTGCGCTGACATCTGACGATATCAATATTATCGTTAAACTTCTCCGCGAGATTAAGCCACACCAGATATATGCTGCGGGTGATCTTGCCGACCCTCACGGCACACACCGTACCTGTATGGAGGCCATTCTTCAGGCTTTGGAGGTCACCCACGACGATGACTGGCGCGATGAGTGTCATCTATGGCTCTATCGCGGTGCTTGGATGGAGTGGAATCTCGGTCTTGTAGATATGGCAGTGCCACTATCTCCAGATGAGATGCTCAAGAAGCGTCACGCCATCTACCGCCACCTCTCGCAGAAGGATATCGTGCCATTCCCTGGTAGCGATACACGCGAGTTCTGGCAGCGTGCCGAGGAGCGCACACAGAACACCGCAAAGCTATACGATAAACTTGGTATGGCGGAGTATCAGGCGATTGAGGTCTTTGTAAAGATGTTTTAGCGAAGTCGCCTAAAACGGCTACTTTGTCGTTGTGCTTGCTCCTAAAATGCTCATTTACCTTTAGTAAACTCCGCTTTTATGAGTAGCGCACGCCTAAAATTAGCTTGTTTTATACAACTTCTAATATATTGAAAATTAGTAAAATAAAACAATAAACAATGAGAGTAATAATCAAGGACACCTCTAAGGAGGTGGCACAGTGGGCAGCGCGCTACATCGTGGAGCAGATTAAGGCCAAGGCTGCGGTAACAGAGGCACCATTCGTGCTTGGTCTGCCAACGGGCTCAACACCATTGGAGACATACAAAGAACTTATCGCAATGCACAAGGCTGGAGAGGTGTCGTTTAAGAATGTCATCACATTCAATATGGATGAGTATATAGGCTTGCCAAAGGAGCATCCTGAGAGCTATTACTCATTTATGTGGTCCAACTTCTTCTCGCATATCGACATCAAGCCCGAGAATGCGCATATCCTCAATGGCAACGCCCCAGACCTTATGGCAGAGTGCGAGGCATACGAGGCTGCTATTGTTGCTGCTGGTGGCATCGACCTATTTATGGGTGGCGTTGGCGAGGATGGTCATATAGCCTTCAACGAGCCATTCTCATCTCTTCAGTCGCGCACACGCATCAAGAGTCTTACACCAGATACCATCGCTGTAAACTCTCGTTTCTTCGGTGGTGATATCTCGCAGGTGCCAACACAGGCACTCACTGTAGGTGTAGGCACCATTATGGATGCCCGCAAGGTCCTTATCCTTGCCACAGGACGTAAGAAAGCACGCGCCCTACGTCACGGCATCGAGGGTAGTTACAACCACCAGTGGACAATCTCTGCTCTCCAACTTCATCCTGCTGGTATTATCGCCTGCGACGACCCTGCAGCCGAGGAGTTGCGTGTAGCGACTTACCGTTACTTTAAGGACATCGAACGATAATCTCTGAATTTCTTGTGATAAGGGGTCATCTGCGACCTCTCAATCATCGCCCCAAATGGGAAATACGCTATGTATGTCCCATCTGGGGCAATTTCTTTATCGAGGCCACATCTAACCCCTTCTGACAAGAAATTAAACTGAAAACTGAAAACTGAAAACTGAAAGGTGAAAAGTATGGTGTCTGCGACGCAATATTTATAAACCTTATGCGAAGCATACCTTACTTTTCAGTTTTCACTTTTCAGTTTTCACTTTATAAAAAGCGAGGACTATGCCAGTCCTCGCTTCTTTGCCTCTTCCTCCATAAGTTGGTAGGCGGCATCGTATTCATTTGGGATAATGCCATCGAGAATGGCATTCTTGATAACCTCCTTAATCTCGCCAATAGCCGAGCAGGGTGGAAGGTTGTAGGTCTTCATAATAATATCGCCCGTGATAGGTGGCTGGAAGTTACGCACTCTGTCGCGCTCCTCCAAGTCCTGCATCTTGGCTCTCACAAGTTGGAAGTTCTTCAAGAACTGCTTGACTTTGGCATCTATGCCCGAGGTTATATCTGCCTCACATAGGGTCATCAACTTCTCGATGTCGTCGCCAGCCTCGAAGAGTAGACGGCGTACTGCAGAGTCGGTAACCAAGTCCTCGGAGAGAACGATAGGGCGCATATGCAAGAACACCATCTTCTGCACAAATCGCATAGGCTCGTTCATAGGCAGTTTTAGGCGACGGAATATCTGCGGTATCATCTTCGAACCTACAACCTCGTGCTGGTGGAATGTCCAGCCGTGTTTAGGGTCGTAAGCCTTTGTTGTAGGCTTGCCGATATCGTGTAGCAGGGCTGCCCAGCGTAGCCATAGGTCGTCGGTATGCTTGGCAACATTATCCAGCACCTTCATCGTATGCTCGAAATTATCCTTATGTGCGTGCTTGCCTCGACGCTCCACGCCCGACATACGCTCCAACTCTGGAAGCACATACTGCAACAGTCCCGAATTGTGCATTAGCGTAAGACCGATAGATGGTGCTGGTGAGGCGAGTATCTTATTGAGTTCTACGTTGATACGCTCCTTTGTAATAATCTTGATACGCTCCGCTTGACGGCGTATGCCCTCGAAGGTATCGTCGTCGATGTCGAAGCCAAGTTGTGAGGCAAAACGTACTGCGCGCATCATACGCAGTGGGTCATCAGAGAAGGTCTTATCTGGCTCACAAGGGGTGCGGATGATGCAATCATCCAAGTCCTCCATACCGCCAAAGGGGTCTACCAACTCGCCAAAAGTATCGCCATTTACCGACCACGCCATAGCGTTGATAGTGAAGTCTCTACGACGCTGATCATCCTCCAATGTACCTGGCTCCACCTGTGGGTTGCGCGACTCTGGCGTATAACTCTCCTTGCGCGCACCGACAAATTCTACCTCTGTATCGCGCCAGCGGAGCATAGCAGTGCCATAGGTCTTGAATATAGTGACCTTTGCGCCTAACTCCCTGCCTAACTCCTCGGCAACGGCAACGCCACTACCAACGACCACAACATCTATATCCGACGATGGGCGGTAGAGGTAGTAGTCGCGCACATAACCACCGACCACATAGGCCTTAACGCCCATACGGTCGACAACACGTGTAATATGTTTGAAAATAGGGTGTTTTAGTGGCATCTACTCCTCCTTATTCTGCGCGCGGCTGATGCAACGCTGGTAAATAGCCACGGTATTCTCCAAGCCCCAGTATAGGGCATCGCTTATAAGTGCGTGACCGATAGATACCTCATCAACCCAAGGTATGCGCTCGATGAAATACTGCAAATTCTCGGTGTTTAGGTCGTGACCTGCGTTAAGACCCAAGCCCACGCGACGAGCCTCCTCGGCAGCTGCAACATATGGTGCAATGGCCTTCTCTCTATCCTCGGCATAGCCTGCAGCGTATGCCTCGGTGTATAATTCCACGCGGTCTGCGCCACACTCCTTGGCTGCTGTAACCATCTCAACGACAGGGTCTACGAAGATTGATACGCGGATGCCTGCCTTATGGAAACGCTCTGCCATAGCGCGTAGGTAGTCGCGGTGCTTGATTGTATCCCAACCTGCCGATGAGGTGATAGCATCCTCGGCATCTGGAACAAGGGTCACCTGTGCTGGGCGTACCTCCTCCACAAGTTCGCAGAAACTCTCGATAGGGTTACCCTCGACGTTTAGTTCGGTGGCGATATGAGCCTTTAGTTCTCTAACATCCGAGTAGCGTATATGGCGAGCATCAGGACGTGGGTGTACCGTAATACCATCAGCACCAAAACGCTCGATGTCGAGTGCCGCCTTTAGAAGGTTGGGCATATTTCCGCCACGCGAATTGCGCACAACGGCAATCTTATTGATATTTACACTTAACTTTGTCATATTTTTATCTCTTTGGCGTCTCTGCGACGCATACTCTACAACAATCAATAACAACAATTTATGGTCTCGAGTGTTGAAACCTCATAATTATTATTATCTTTGCATAGCAAAGTTACGATTTTTTTTTATTTCGTCGCTATGAATGTTATACTTTTTTCGCGTAAGCAGGTCAATCATCGTGCCGAGCAGTTGAGAACAATGTTCGATGCTATGGCGCGTCTTGGTTTGGAATATACTATAAATGAGGAGTTTGCCGAGGTTGTAGAGGATATTTTAGGTGTTGCTATCGATTCGTCAAAACGCTTCGTTGGGCAGGCTTCGGTAACGGGTGATGATGTCTTGGTCACATATGGTGGCGATGGCACGCTTCTCGATGGCGTACAGCGTCTGCCTCATTACTCTATACCGGTGGTGGGTATCAACTGCGGACGCTTGGGTTATCTCACTGTAGATAATGGAGATGGCATAGCAGAACTCTTCGAGCGCATAGTGCAGGGTAGGGTTATCTTCGAGCGACGCAGTATGCTCCGCGTGGAGGGCGATTTCGAGTGCGAGGGTGGTTGTCTTGCTCTTAACGAGGCTACTATCCATCGTCACGGCGCAACGATGATATCACTCTATACGTTGGTCAATGGCAATAAGGTCTCGACCTATCACGGTGATGGTCTTGTGGTCTCTACGCCTACTGGCTCTACTGCCTACTCATTGAGCGTAGGAGGACCTATTGTCGACCCTATGTGTAGATGTTTTATTCTATCGCCATTGGCACCGCACAACCTTACAATGCGACCTGTGGTAGTGCCTGATAGTGTGGCTGTTGAACTGCAGTTGATGTCGCGAGGTTCAGATGCCTTTATCTCGTTGGATAACCGCACTTTCCGCCTTAAGGATGGAGCAAAGATAAAGATATGTCTTGCTGAGGAGCAGTTAATTTTGGCGACCTCACATAATAATACATTCTACGATACGTTACGAAATAAGATGATGTGGGGTGTAGACCCACGTTAGAACGGGTTAAGGTGGTAAGATAAGATGTGTTGTAATCTACTGAAAATTAGAGATATATAATTTCTCTCGCGCACGAGCGTGTAATTTTGTGGGTTGCAGATTGTGAATTGTGGAATTTATTGTGTACATTTGTCGGATATTATGAGCGAAAAAAGAGTCATACCAAAGCACGTCGCCATCATTATGGATGGTAATGGTCGTTGGGCAAAGCAACGAGGCAAGGAGCGTTTCGAGGGTCACCTTATGGGTGTCGAGTCGGTACGTTCCGTTGTTCGCGCTGCTGTGCGTAATGGTGTAGAGTGGCTCACGCTCTATGCCTTCTCGACAGAGAACTGGGGTCGTCCACAGGAGGAGGTTGATGCGATTATGGAACTCTTCTGCCGTACCGTAATGAACGAGGGTGAGGAGTTGGCACAGCAGGGTGTGAGAGTGAAGATCTTGGGCGAGCGTTCTCGTTTCTCGGACAAGGTGCTTGATATGATTGAGCGCATTGAGGCTGTCACAGCCTCGGCAGGAAGACTTACGCTATTGCTCGCTTTCAACTACTCATCGCGTCGCGAGATGGTGCTTGCAGCGCAGGCGTTGGCGGAGCGTGTGGCGAAGGGCGAGATGAGGGTCGAGGATATTAGCGAGGAGGCTTTCTCCGATGCGTTGATGACGGCAGGTACGCCCGATCCCGACTTGATTATTCGCACAAGTGGCGAGTGCAGATTGAGTAATTTCTTGCTTTGGCAGGCTTCGTATGCGGAGTTTTACTTCCCCGAGGTGCTATGGCCAGACTTTAACGAGGAGGAGTTTGATAAGGCTATGGCGGTGTTTGCACGTCGTGAGCGTAGGTATGGTTTAGTTACAGAAAAAGTAGAAGATGAAGCGTAAACTACTTATAATCTTATTTTTAGTATTCACATTCGGTGTTGCAAGTCTATCGGCACAGCAGACCACACGAGGTTATGCTGTTGGTGATGTTGCTAACAACGAGATAACAGATACGGTAGATTTCGACCGTAACGCCCCAATTCTCAAGGAGGGCGATGGCAAGTTGTACTACATCCGCAAGATTAACCTTCACGGTGTTAAGTATCTAAACCATAGCATATTGAAGTCGTCGGCAGGTTTGGTCGAGGGCGACTCGATATATCTTCCAAGCAAGTTTATCTCCAACGCGATGCAACGCCTATGGGCTCCAAGTTATTTCTCGAACATACAGATTGGTGCTACCATCGAGGGTGACTCTTTGGACTTGGAGGTATTCCTCAAGGAGCGTGCGCGCATCCTGACTTGGAATATCGAGGGCGTGTCGAAGTCGAAGGCAAAAGATTTGCAGGAGGAGGTTTTGAAGTTGCGTCGCAATACAGAACTCTCTGATTATGTCATAGATAAGAACATAAAACTCATAAAAGAGCATTTCGCAGAGAAGGGCTTTAGAACGTGTGAGGTTGATGTTCGCATCGCCAACGACACTGTATATGAGCAGTGCGTGAATGTTACGTTCGACGTGGACAAGGGTCCAAAGGTTAAGGTTGGTGTTATCAACTTCGAGGGTAACGAGATGTTCGACGACAAACGTCTGCGTCGCACATTCAAGAAGACGCATCAAAAGAGCATCAACTTCTTCCACAACAGAAAGTTATTGGAGGAGGAGTATGAACTCGATAAGGAGTACCTGCTCGACTTCTACAACTCGCAGGGTTATCGTAATGCTACGATACTCCGCGACTCGATATACTTTATCGATGATGAGACTCTTGGCATCGACATCAAGGTCTCGGAAGGCAACAAGTACCACATCCGCAATGTGAACTGGGTAGGTAACTCGGTTTATACCACCGAGCAGTTGCAGTCGATGTTTGGTGTGCAGTCGGGCGATGTCTACGACAAGAAGTCTATGCACAAGCGTCTCGGTATTGGCAAGGAGCAGAACCCAGAGGAGATGTCTATCGCCTCGATGTATCAGAATAACGGTTATCTCGCCTCGCAGATTGAGCCTGCCGAGATTATCGTAGGTCCAGACTCGTTGGATATCGAGATTCGCATCTATGAGGGTAAGCCTTACACTATCAACGAGGTGGGTATTTCGGGTAATATGCGTGTCGATGATGAGGCTATACGTCGTGAGTTGTATGTTCGTCCGGGCGAGTTGTACAACCGCGCACTCATTATGCAGACGATGCGTACCCTTGCGGGTATGGGTCACTTCGACGAGCAGTATATCTTCCCAACTATGGAACCTGTATCGGATGAGTTGGTAAATATCAACTGGCCACTTCAGGAGAAGGCATCCGACCAGTTTAACCTTGCTGGTGGTTGGGGTGCTGGTACCTTTGTGGGTAGCATCGGTGTTACGCTCAACAACCTCTCTGTAAAGAATATGTTTAAGAAGGGTGCTTGGCAACCATATCCATCGGGTCAGAATCAGAAACTATCGATTTCGGGACAGACAAACGGTACATACTACAAGGCGTTGTCTATGAGTTTTACCGACCCTTGGCTTGGTGGTCGTAGACCAAACTCCTTCACCTTGTCGGGTTATATCTCGGAGCAGAATAACGCCTACTATGTATGGCAGACGGCAACGATGTACTACCGTTCTATGGGTCTCTTTGCGGGCTTCGGTAAGCGTATGCAGTGGCCAGACCCATACTTTACGTTCTATGGCGAGTTTGGTTACCAGCGTTACGACCTACAGGGCTGGAACTCATTTATCCTAAACAATGGTAAGGCTAATACGCTATCGTTGAAACTTGTCTTCCAACGCTCTTCTACCGATTCTCCATTCTTCTCGCGTTCGGGTTCGGAGTTTACTCTATCGCTACAGGCGACACCTCCATTCTCTTTGTGGGATGGAAAGGACTATGAGGCTCTCAGCAAGGAGAATACGCAGGAGGCGAAGCAGGAGATGTACCGCTGGATAGAGTTCCACAAGTGGTTGTTGAAGGGTCGCTGGTACTATCCTGTGACCAACGATCAGAAGTTAATCCTTATGCTCGGTGCCGAGATGGGTTACTTGGGCAACTACAACCAGTATAAGGTATCGCCATTCGAGCGTTTCGAGATTGGTGGTGACGGTATGACTGGATACAATATGTATGGTGTCGACATCATCGCACTGCGTGGTTATGATGATGGCGCGCTCGATCCATCGGACTACTACTCTGTGGCGTATAACAAGTACACTATGGAGCTTCGATACCCAGTTATCCTCAAGCCAAGTTCTTCGATTTATGTCTTGGGCTTCGTTGAGGGTGGTAGCGGTTTCAACTCGTGGAGAGAGTTCTCGCCATTCAAGATTAAGCGTTCGGCAGGTGTGGGTGTGCGTATGTTCTTGCCTGTTGTGGGTCTTATCGGTGTCGACTGGGGTTATGGTTTCGATATGCCATTTGGCTCTACCGAGCGCAGTGGCTCGCAGTTCCACTTTGTTCTCGGACAGCAATTCTAACGTAGTTTGGCAATAAATTTGAGGGCTACTCAGTTATATTTATAGAACAGTAAATATTTGCATTATGAGAAGAGTGATTTTAGCTATCGTGGCGGTGCTTTTTACCGCAGGTGTTGCCTCGGCACAGAACTATATGGTCGTTGATAGCGAGAAGGTCTTTAAGTCGTTGGCGGAGTACAACAGCGCACTTGAGCAGATTGAGAACCTCTCGAAGAGTTATCAGAATGCTGTAGATGCCAAGTTCCAGGAGGTGGAGCAGTTGTACAACAGCTATATGCAACAACGCGCCTCGCTTTCGGCATCTGCACGCCAGCAGGTGGAACAGCAGATTTTGGACCTCGAGGCTAAAGCAACAGAGTATCAGGAGTCGTTGTTTGGCACCGATGGCGAACTTATGAAGCGTCGTATGGAGCTTATTCAGCCAATACAGAATAAGGTATTCACCACTATCGAGAACTTCTCGAAGCAGTATGGCTTTGACCTTGTTATCGACGTAGCGGCAAACCCTACGGTGTTGTACTACTCCGAGAAGGTGAACTATACACAGCGTATTATCGAGGCTTTGAAATAGGATAATTTTAGAATTTAAAGTATATGAAGAAGTTTTTGAAACTAACCCTCGCTGTTGCACTTATGGTAAGTGCTACGGCTGTCAATGCACAGAAGTTTGGTCGCGTAGATTTGGCGGCTATCGTAACTAATATGACCGAGTATAAGGAGGCTACAACCAACCTCGAGACTTACGGTCGTGACCTTCAGGATCAGCTTGAGCAGATTCAGGTGGAGTTCAACAAACTATATGCAGAGTATGAGAAGAATGTTGCTACCTACTCTGATACTGTTCGCCAACTTAAGGAACGCGAGCTTACCGAGCTTCAGCAGCGTTTCCAGGACTTCCAGCAGCTTGCACAGCAGGATATGGCAAAGAAGGAGGCAGAGCTTATGACTCCTATCTACGATAAGGCTAACGAGGCTGTTAAGCAGGTGTCATCAGCAGGTGGCTATATCGCTATCTTCAGCACCACCTCTGACCAGCCTGCCTCTGCAGGTCTTGCATATTTCGATCCAGCACAGCTAACAGATATTACGTCGGAGGTTAAGGCTGCCCTTGGCATATAATTTCTTGTGAATTTCTTGTGATAAGGGGTCATCTGCGGCCGCTAACAAAAAGTGCCACCAATGGGACGTACGCCAAGTACTACCCATCGGTGGCATTTTTGCCGAGCGTTGCATCTAACCCCTTCTGACAAGAAATTTGGTCGTGCAACCCTGAATGTTCATATATCGCTTGGAACAAGCGAAACTATTACTAATTACTCTCTACTAATTACTAATTATTATCGCTCCTTCTGACAAGAAATTAGGTAGTGCTACCCTGTGTGTTCTTGTTGATTTCGCTTGTGCCAAGCGACAGCTACGCTGAAAGGGCAAAAAGGGGCAGAAAGGGGAATTTCACTTTTCAGTTTAAAAAAGCGTCGCAGACACCTTACTTTTCAGTTTTCAGTTTTCACTTTTCAGTTTGTAAAAAGGCGTTGCCTTTTTGAAAGAGAAATTTTCCCCTTTTGTCCGCTTTAGGACTCTTTGGTCCCTTTGGCATCAGGCGCAGCAATAAAACTCCGCGCGAAGCGCACCACACTTTTGAGGCAAAACTAAAGTAATGCCTCGACTTTGCTACGGCTCGGCATAACAAATATATTTGCTCTGCTCTCTCCTTAATCGCAAAGTTCAGTTTTCAGTTTAATATGCGTCGCAGACACCATACCTTTCAGTTTTCACTTTTCAGTTTTCAGTTGAAATGGCTACCCGTCGGGTAGCCATTTGTGTTACGCGATGCGTTCAATTTTGCTCTTGGCGTAGTCGAGGGTGATAACCTTCTCGCCGTCCGTTGGCATATCGAACATCACATCCATCATTATAGCCTCGCAGATGGTGCGTAGACCACGTGCGCCAAGTTTGAACTCGATAGCCTTATCTACGATATACTCCAATACATCCTCCTCGAAGCGTAGTTTGATATCGTCGAGTTCCATAAGGCACTCATACTGACGGATAATAGAGTTTTTAGGCTCGGTGAGTATCGAGCGTAGTGCCTTACGCTCCAGTGGTTCCATATAGGTAAGCACTGGCAGACGACCGATAAGCTCTGGAATAAGACCGAAAGAGCGTAGGTCCTGTGGTTGGATATACTGCATTATATTATTCTCATCTATGCGCTTATTTACCGATGAACCGTAGCCGATGGCATTGGTATTTAGGCGCATAGCAATCTTCTTCTCGATGCCGTCGAAGGCACCACCGCAGATAAACAATATATTAGAGGTGTCAACCTGAATATACTTCTGGTCGGGGTGCTTACGACCACCCTGCGGTGGTACGTTAACAACTGTACCCTCCAAAATCTTGAGCAATGCCTGCTGTACACCCTCGCCCGATACATCGCGGGTGATAGATGGGTTATCGCCCTTGCGAGCAATTTTATCAACCTCATCGATAAAGATGATACCGCGCTCCGCAGCCGCAACATCGTAGTCCGCTGCCTGAAGCAGACGTGATAGGATGCTCTCCACATCCTCGCCCACATATCCTGCCTGTGTCAATGCCGTAGCATCGACAATAGAGAATGGAACGTGCAACAACTTGGCGATGGTGCGTGCCATAAGGGTCTTACCCGTACCCGTAGGACCTACAAGAACGATATTCGACTTGTCGAGTTCCACATCCTGTGTCTTACCCTTGGCAAGCAATCTCTTATAGTGGTTATACACCGCAACGGACATATATCTCTTTGCAGTATCCTGACCGATGACATACTCGTCGAGGAAACTCTTGATGCGGTCTGGGCGCATAAGATCCTCCTTTTTAAGTGGGCGGAACTTGGAGTTGCCACCCTTTGCCTTTTTGCCACTCTCCTGTGCGATGATGTCGTGCTCGACGAGCAACTCGTAGCCGTGTTCGATGCACGATGCACAGATAGACGAGCCATCTGCACCGTTGAACATAAGTGCTACCTCGTTGGCTGGTGCGCCACAGAAGGAGCAGTGTGCGCCATTGTGTTCGCCTCCCTTTCGTGATTTCTGTGTCATAGCCTACTTGCGCTTGGTTTGAACAATGTCGATAAGACCATACTCCTTTGCCTCCTGGGCTGTGAGCCAGTAGTCGCGGTCGGCATCCTTCTCAATCTTCTTAATCGACACGCCAGAGTGGAGGGCAAGAATCTCGTACAACTCCTTCTTGGTCTTGGCAATCTCGCGCGCTGTAATCTCGATATCTGACGCCTGACCCTGTGCGCCACCGAGAGGCTGGTGTATCATAACACGCGAATGGGGTAGTGCCGAACGTTTGCCCGTAGCACCCGCAGTAAGAAGCACAGCACCCATAGATGCCGCCATACCAGTACATATTGTCGCTACATCGGATGAGATAAGTTGCATAGTGTCGTAGATACCCAAACCTGCAGACACCGAACCACCAGGAGAGTTGATATACAACTGAATATCCTTATCAGGACCTACAGACTCGAGGAAGAGCAACTGTGCCTGGATGATATTAGCAGCGTCATCATATATAGGTGCGCCAAGGAAGATGATGCGGTCCATCATCAAGCGCGAGAAGACATCCATCGCTGCAACGTTGAGATGTCGCTCCTCGATAATCGTTGGCGACACATAGTTGCTTATGTCGGCACGGAAGTCGTGGAGTGCCATCGAGTTGATGCCACAATGCAATCGTGCGTATTTCTCAAACTCTTTCATAATAATCTCTATTTTTGAAGGGATGTTCTATAAATTAGTATAAAAGTTTTCGTTGTTTCGGAAATTCTATTTCGGTTGCTTTTGTGCCTATTTCGACATCTTCCTTATCTTTACTCGGTTACAATGCTCGCATTGCGCCCTCATAAGAGATAATGAA
>JAGCKG010000143.1 GCA_017647625.1 Alistipes sp.
ATTATGGGGAAGCGCGAGCATCATTAAACTACAATGCAATGCAAAGCGCAGAATAGCGACAACGCGGACTAACGCACGACCTCATCCCCACTATCCCCAGAATACCCAGGTTCCCCACAGCGTAGCTGTCGCTTGGAACAAGCGAAATATCAGCCCACAGGGCAGCACGACCCAATTTCTTGTCAGAAGGGGTTAGATGTGACCTCGATAAAGAGATTGCCCCAGATGGGACATACTTGGCGTATTTCCCATTTGGGGCAATGATTGAGAGGTCGCAGATGACCCCTTATCACAAGAAATTATAGTTAGAAGATATTCTTGCGAATAATAGTCTGCTCACGATCTGGACCTACAGAGACTACCGCAACCTCGGTGCGAGTAAGTTCCTCAACCTTGCGGATATATGCTTTGGCATTCTCTGGAAGGTCGTTGTAGTTTTTGATAGATGAGATATCCTCGGTCCAACCATCAAGTTCGATATACTCTGGCTCTACGCGAGAGAGCTGAGATATGGTAGATGGCACATAGTCAATAAGTTTGCCATCGAGCTTATAGCCAGTGCAGATACGAATCTTCTCAACACCTGAAAGGACATCGAAGAGCATAAGTGATAGGTAGTTAAGACCGCTGATGCGACGTACGTGGTTAAGCACCACAGCATCGAGCCAACCCACACGACGTGGACGACCAGTAACCGTACCATACTCGTGACCACGCTCACGAATATACTCTGCGCGCTCGTCGAATAGCTCTGTTGGGAATGGACCTTCACCTACACGAGTGGTATACGCCTTTGCCACACCCATCACATTGTCGATATAGCGTGGTGCAACACCAGTGTTCACTGGCACACTTGCCGCTGTAGGACTTGACGATGTCACGAATGGATATGTACCGTGGTCGATGCAAAGCATAACACCCTGCGCACCTTCAAATAGCACACGCTTACCATCCTCGATAAGGCGGTTTAGAAGCACTGAGGTATCGCAAATCATTGGGCGAAGTTGCTCTCCGATAGTTAGATACTGGTTATAGATGGTATCGAAGTCGCAAGGCTCCATACCAAGAGCCTGAAGCTCGATATTCTTCTGTGCAAGAGCATCCTTCAAACGCTCTGCGAAGTACTCCTTATCCAAGAGGTCACCCATACGGATGCCCACACGGCTATACTTGTCGGTATAAGCAGGACCGATACCCTTCTTCGTTGTACCAATCTGGCGACCACCCTTCAACGCCTCATATGCACCGTCGAGCATAGAGTGGTAAGGCATAACGCAGGCCGCGCGGTCAGAGATAAAGAGCTGATAGTCGGTGATGCCCGCCTTGTGGAGACGGTCAAGCTCCTCAAGCAACGATACGGGATTGATAACCATACCGTTAGCCATTACATTTATGGTGTGTGGATTGAAGACACCAGATGGGATAGACTGCAAGGCAAACTTCTTACCGTCAAAGACGATGGTGTGACCAGCATTGTTACCACCCTGATGACGCACTACAACATCTGCATCACCTGCGTAGAAATCTGTAATTTTACCCTTACCTTCGTCGCCCCACTGCGCGCCAACAACAACCAATGTGTTACTCATAATTCTATCGATTTTAACCACCTACGATGGTGGCATAATTTTACGGCTACAAAATTAGTAATTTTTGTAGAATAACAACTCTCCCAACCAAGGAATTTATCAACACTTTATAAAATATTACTCCTTATTGCGATTTATAACGTGTTCCATAACGAGTACCGCAATCACACCCATAGCAAAACCATTGCCTACCAAAGGCTCTATCACCGCTGGCACAATACCGCGTGGCATAAGTTGGAAGAGCATTGCGAGCATAATAGGCAGACTTATGGTCATAGCACCCGAGAATGAGCCTATCGAGTTTGTCGAGTGTGCCATCTCGAAGCCTGCAGATAGTTGCGTACCCATCAAGAAGAGAAGTATCACACCTATAACCTGATCGGGGATGCTTGTCAAGACCAAAATAACATCCGGGAAGAGCGAGCATAGCACCAAGAGGAGCGTTGCAGGGAGCAATGCCCAACGCGAGGCACACCCCGTAGAGGCGATAACACCGGGACTCATCGAGTAGTTCACAGGACCTAAAACGCCCATACTGCCCGCCACGATATTCATAGCACCCGTAATTCTCACACCACGCTTTAGGCGACCGCCCATATCCTTGGCATCAAGCATCACACCCAACGACTCTATAGAGCCTATATCGTTGATTAGTAATGCTATATAGCATATTACAAAGGCTATTAGCAAACTCCAGTCGAAACTAAAGTCGTTGAATATCTTGCCACCAATGACACCCGAGGTCTCAACGCCTTGTTGCATAGGGAAGAGCGCGTAATATGCCACGCTACCAACGATAAGCGCGATAGGTACCACAAGACTCTTTGCAACACCCGTAAGTTTGCGGTTGAGGACAACCATACCCACACTGCCTACAAGCGTAAATATCAGACCAAAGAGATGCTGTTGCGCATTTGCTCTATCGGGAAATATCAGATTCTTGATTACTGGGGCAAGGGTAAAGGCTATCAACATTAGGATAACGACCACTATGCGAGGTGTAAACAACTTGCGCACCTTATCCATCATACCGCCAAACGAGAGTAAGACAATAAGCGCACCACCTATGGCTATGCAGGAGTATATCGCACCTACTGGCGCGCCAGCACCGAGCGATGAGAGTACGCCCACTAATAACACCGAGGCAGGACCTACAACAAGTGGCATCCTATGTCCCCACAACACCTGAACAACGCCCGCAACACCTAC
Source organism: Alistipes sp. (assembly GCA_017647625.1). Lineage (GTDB taxonomy): Bacteria > Bacteroidota > Bacteroidia > Bacteroidales > Rikenellaceae > Alistipes. The sequence goes on from JAGCKG010000143.1 coordinate 2,799, forward strand.
CACTGCAAAGAGTTTCTGGGCGAAGAACAGCCTCTCCTGTGGCGATCCTTGCGCCACAAAGACACTTGTAGAGATTACCGCAACAGAGAGGATAAACCACTGCAAGGCGTAGATAAACATCTGCCCAACAGGTAGTTTATCATCGATATTATACTTTAGTTTCATTTATTATATCAGGTTAGTTAATTCAATCTCAAGAAGTTGTGCAACAAGAACGACATAGTTCACCTTACGCAATGCATATCTTGTTAGAGGACTTCTTGCTAATACTCGACCTTATCCAACTTATCATTCCACTTCCGGAACGCCTTCAACGCATCGTCGCGCATAAAATGTTCGCAGTGTATCGACCTTTTGTCGTAGTCTAAACGCAACTGGTCGTAGATAAACGAGTCGTCGAAGTCTATGGCAGCAGCATCGCGCTTGGTATTAGCATAGCATATGCGTTCTATACCCGCCCAGTAGAGCGCGCTAAGACACATAGGGCAAGGCTCGCACGAGGTATATACCGTACATCCCGAGAGGTCGAATGTCTGCAACTCCCTACAGGCATTGCGTATCGCCACAACCTCGGCGTGTGCCGTAGGGTCGTTGTTAGGCACCACACGATTAGCACCCTTGGCAATAAGTTTGCCGTCGCGCACTATAACTGCACCAAAAGGTCCTCCACCACTATCTATATTCTCTACCGAGAGATCTATGGCCATCTGCATAAACTCTCGATCCTCAGCCGAAAAGTCACATCTTTCGGGTAGTCCATTCTGTTTATCAACCATACTCCAAAAATTTGTTAGCAAATATACACATTTATTTATATATATACCACCACCCTATGCAATAATAGTTCCGAATAGCGCACAACTATCAACATACAGCGAAAAAGTAAAAACTGAAAAGTGCATAAATAGAAGTTATAGAGGTATAAGAAAATAAATAGTCATAGAGACTTGCGAATTAGGAAAAATTATTACCTTTGCACCCGAAAACAAATGTGGAGGGATTTGAACTGATTGCAACCACAATAAAAAAGTGCTAAAACGGTAATCGCACCACCAATGCTATCGCATTGAAAGTAATAAAATCCCGCCATATACGTTTTTCACATAGAGATTATAATAACTAAAAACGTATAAAATTATGGCATTTCTATTTACATCAGAGTCTGTATCGGAGGGACATCCAGATAAGGTTGCCGATCAGATTTCAGACGCTATCCTCGATGAGTTTCTTCGCCACGACGCATCCTCAAAGGTTGCGTGCGAGACTCTTTGTACCACAGGTCTAACTGTTATCTCTGGCGAGGTGCGTTCAGAGGGTTATGTAGATATTCAGGGCGTTGCACGTCGCGTTATCGACAAGATTGGTTACAACCGTAGCGAGTATCAGTTCGACTCGGCATCGTGTGGTGTGCTATCTGCCATCCACGAGCAGTCATCCGACATCAACCAGGGTGTTGACCGCAAGGATGGCGAGGATCAGGGTGCTGGCGACCAGGGCATTATGTTCGGCTACGCTGTTGAGGAGACACGCGAGTTTATGCCTGCAACACTTATCCTTTCGCACGTCATCCTTAAGGAGCTTGCTGTTATCCGTCGCGAGGGCGAGGTTATGACATACCTACGTCCAGACTCAAAGAGTCAGGTTACTATCGAATATGATGATGACCGTCGTCCAAAGCGCGTACATACCATCGTGGTATCTACACAGCACGACGAGTTCATCCTCCCTACCCATACACGCTCGGAGCAGGAGGCAGAGCGCGAGATGCAGCGCATCATCGCAGAGGATGTACGCAACATCCTTATCCCTCGTGTTAAGGCTCGCTTGGAGCGCGCTGGCGACAAGGTTGCAGAACTTATTGGCGAGGACTACATCCTCCACGTCAACCCTACTGGCAAGTTCGTTATCGGTGGTCCTCACGGTGATACAGGTCTTACTGGTCGTAAGATTATCGTAGACACATATGGTGGTCGTGGCGCACACGGTGGTGGCGCATTCTCTGGTAAGGACTCATCAAAAGTAGACCGCTCGGCAGCATATGCAGCACGCCATATCGCAAAGAATATGGTTGCCGCAGGCATCGCACGCGAGGTATTGGTACAGGTAAGTTACGCTATCGGTATCGCACAGCCACTTTCGATATATGTTGATACATACGGCACGTCGAATGTCAAGTTCACCGATGGTGAGATTGCAGAGAAGATTGGCAAGCTCTTCGACCTACGCCCAGCGGCTATCGTAGAGCGTTTCGGCTTGAAGTACCCTATCTTCGAGGCTACAGCATCATATGGTCACTTCGGTCGCCGTCCATACACCGAGACCGTATGCTTCATTGGCGAGAAGGGCAAGAAGTTCGCAAAGGATGTTGAGTTCTTCGGTTGGGAGAAACTCGACGAGGTGGACCGCCTAAAGCAGGAATTTGGTTTGTAGTGTACAAATAATAGGGATGTTCTATAAATTAGTATAAAAGTTTTCGTTGTTTCGGAAATTCTATTTCGGTTGCTTTTGTGCCTATTTCGACATCTTCCTTATCTTTACTCGGTTACAATGCTCGCATTGCGCCCTCATAAGAGATAATGAA
>JAGCKG010000144.1 GCA_017647625.1 Alistipes sp.
AGTAATTAGTAATTAGTAATGGTTTCGCTTGTGCCAAGCGACAACTACGTTGAAAGGGCCTAAAGGGCCTAAAGGGGCAGAAAAGGGTAGAAAGGGGCAGAAAGGGGTGTGCGGATTGCTTATCCCCTTTGGTCCGCTTTAGGACGCTTTGGTCCCTTTGGTATTAGGCGCAGAAAACTCCCCCTTTACTCCGCTTTAGACCCCTTTATAAATCTCGCGCGAAGCGCACCATACTTTTCAGTTTTCAGTTTTCAGTTTAAAAAGGCAAAGCCTTTTAACAGTTACTAATTACTAATTCCTCATTACTAATTGGAAAATTAACTAATTTTCCCTATCTTTACCGCGATTTATATCTATAATATACGGATAGAATGAGTTGTAATAAAAAACATATTCCAGATATGGGTCGCGGATGTTGCTTCTGCGACTGTGGCGACGAAATCGAGGCTAAGGCCGTAGAGGGTTGCTACAAACTTCACGAAACAGATTGGTTGGAGGAGTATCCCAATACCATACCTACCGATATCTTCGAGGTGCGTTTCAAGAATACGCGCCGTTCATACTTCCAGAATGTAAACAACTTAGACCTTAAGCGTGGCGACATCGTGGCTGTAGAGGCACAGCCTGGTCACGACATCGGTATCGTATCGCTTACGGGCGATATGGTAGCCAAGCAGATGCGTCGCGTGGGCTTCAACCCACACAATGGCGAGTTTAAGAAGATATTCCGCAAGGCACGCCCCTACGACATTGAGCGTTGGCAGGAGGCTATAGCCCTCGAGCACGAGACGATGATAGCATCGCGACAAATTGCTGCCGAGATGGGTCTCGATATGAAGATTGGAGATGTGGAGTATCAGGGTGATAAGTTAAAGGCTATCTTCTACTACATTGCCGACCAGCGTGTCGACTTCCGCGAACTTATCAAGGTCTTTGCCGAGCGTTTCCACATCCGCATCGAGATGAAGCAGATTGGCGCACGTCAGGAGGCAGGACGTATTGGCGGTATCGGTGCGTGTGGTAGAGAGTTATGTTGTGCATCGTGGATGCCAAGTTTCTCGAGCGTGACTACAAACGCTGCGCGTATGCAGGAGATATCGCTTAATCCGCAGAAGTTGGCGGGTCAGTGCTCTAAGTTGAAGTGCTGTTTGATGTACGAGTATGACTCGTATGCCGATGCACGTCGTACCATACCACGTCTACGCGAGCCTTTGCAGACTCTCGACGGCGAGTATCACCTAATCAAGATTGACCCATTGGCAGGCACAATGTCCTTCTCTACGAGCAAGAACACCATAGCCAACCTCACAACTTTAAGCACCGAGCGCGTGAAGGCTATCATCGCAATGAATCGCGCTGGCGAGAAGCCCGAGAGTCTTATTGGCGAGGATGACGAGCAACCTACTATAGAGCCTACATACCGTAGCGAGGAGGATAGCATCGACCGCTTCGACAACAAGTCGCGTCGCAACAAGCGTAACAAGCGCAATAAGGGCAACAAGCGAGGCAACGAACAGCAGGGTGCAAAGGAGAACACGAAGGAGGTTGCAGAGAACATCGAGAGCGGTGCTACCACCGAGAATAAGGAGACAAAGGAGCAGGGCGAGCGCACAGAACGCACAGAGCGTAACGACCGTCCACGACGCAAGGAGCGCAGAGAGCGTGGCGAGCGTAATGAGCGACCAGAGCGCACTGAACGCACCGAGAAGCCAGAGCATACCGAGCGTATAGAGCGCAACGAGGTTACGGAGACTACAGAGCGTGGTGAGGGTGGCGAGCGCACAGAGCGTGGTGAGCGACACAACCGCAACCACTATCGTGGTCGCAACAACCGAGGTCGACACAACCGCAACGACAATAGACGACCAAAGGAGGGTAACAACAATGGTGGAGGCTCGGAGAACTAATATTATGAGCAAGGCATTGAGATACATATCGTTAGCACTTATAGTGGTTATAATGGTGGCGTGTGGCACAACACAGCGTAGTGTGGAGATGCACGACAACGAGCGTAACCAGTGGGCGGAGTATGAGGACTTCTACTACGACAACACCGACACTCTCGCCAAGCGCGACATCGCCATCGTTGTGCGCTATGGCAAGGGTTATGTTGCCGACTCTGTGGCATTGAGCATACTCTGCGTATCGCCCGACTCGTTGGTGAGCGAAGAGCCATTCACGATACACATACCTCACCTTGCCGATATGCGCCCCGAGGTACACACATTCCCTTACAGGCGCAACGTCGTGCTTGGAACGAAGGGTCGCTACCTCTTCCGTCTACGCCCCGATGCCACCATCGAGGGTATAACATCTGTAGGTCTTGCCATTAGCGAGGCAGAGAACTAAAAACGAGAATTAACGAAGATATATCCATAATGGGAAAGGATAAATTAAGAAAATTTGCAGAGAACCTCACATTTAAGTGTATGGTTCAGCCAGAGTTCGACGACATATTTCACAAGGATCACCCTTTGAAGGGTCGCTGGCACGAGGAGTTCTTCCACAACGACAACCCTATAATTTTGGAACTTGGTTGTGGTCGTGGCGAATACACCGTAGCCCTTGCCGAGCGTAACCCCAACAAAAATTATATCGGCATCGACATCAAGGGTGCTCGTATGTGGCGTGGTGCCAAGACCGCTACGGAGCGCGGTATGGAGAACGTAGGCTTCCTACGCACTCGCATTGAGTTCATACGCTCCTTCTTCGCGGAGGGCGAGATTGCGGAGATATGGATAACCTTCCCCGACCCACAACTAAAGAGCCGTCGCGCCAAGAAGCGTCTTACATCGCCACTATTCCTTGCCGAGTACAAGCGTATGTTAGAGTCTGCAGGCGTAATAAACCTCAAGACCGACTCCAAGCACCTATACAACTACACCGCAGCCGTCATCGAGCGTCTCGGTCTTAATGCCGAGGTGCAGAACGACGACATCTACGGCTCGGGATATGCCGATGAGGTGCTTTCGGTAAAGACCGCCTACGAGACCAAGTTTGTGGCTATGGGTCTACCTATAACATACACCCGTTTCAGCCTCGCAGGATGCGACACTTTCGAGTATTTCGATTGGGAGGGCGACGACATCCTCGAAAAGGATGCAGAGGAGAATCGCACCAAGGCATTTTAACGAGCAGGGATGCTCCACAAAGTAAGTTTGTTAGCAAGTAAATGCGGAGATACCGCAATGACGATATAGTAATATATGGGAAAGAGAAGAAAGGACTACCCTCTTATCGAGGGCTTGGAGATAACAACCCTCGCTGCCGAGGGTAAGGCTATGGGTAAGGTTGACAATCAGGTTGTCTTTGTGCCTATGACCGTACCGGGCGACGTTGTAGATGTGCAGATACGCAAGCACCACCGTCGTTTTATGGAGGGTGTCGTGGTGCGCTACGTCAGGAAGTCACCACTGCGTGTGGACCACTTCTGCGAGCACTTTGGCATCTGCGGTGGCTGTAAGTGGCAAAACCTTCCATACGACGAGCAGTTGAAGCAGAAGACAAAGCAAGTTGAGGATCAACTTGTACGCATCGGACACCTCGACATCCCAGAGGTGCGCCCTTGCCTCGGTTCGGAGCGTACACGCGAGTACCGCAATAAGTTGGAGTTTACCTTTGCCGACAGACGCTGGCTCACATACGAGGAGATTGCCGAGGGTGGAGACATAGAGTCTACACCTGCTGTAGGCTTCCATATCCCTGGTTGCTTCGACAAGGTCCTCGATATTCACAAGTGCCACCTACAGATAGACCTCTCTAACCGCATACGCCTTGCTACCAAGGCCTTCTGCATCGAGAATGGCTACACCTTCCACAATGCCCGCGCCCACGAGGGTCTTATGCGCACAATGGTCATCCGCACAGCCTCTACAGGCGAGGTTATGGTCATTGTAGTCTTCAACGAGAACGACAAGGAGCGCATTAACGCCCTTATGTCACACCTACAGCGCGAGTTCCCAGAGATTACATCTCTTATCTATATGGTCAACGACAAGTGGAACGACTCGCTTGGCGACCGCGAGCCTATATGCTTTGCAGGTAAAGACCATATCATCGAGGAGATGGAGGGACTAAAATTCAAGGTAGGACCAAAGTCGTTCTATCAGACCAACTCCGAGCAGGCATACGAACTATATAAGGTTACGCGCGAGTTTGCCGAGTTAAAACCCGAGGATACTCTATACGACCTATATACAGGTACAGGTACTATTGCTAACTTCTGCGCCCGCCACGCAGGCAAGGTTGTAGGTGTGGAGTATGTGCCAGAGGCTATCGAGGATGCCAAAATCAACTCGCAGATAAACAGTATCGACAATACCACCTTCTACGCTGGCGATATGAAGGATGTACTCAGCGACGAGTTCGTTGCACGCAATGGTCGTCCCGATGTTATCATCCTCGACCCACCACGCGCAGGTGTCGACGAGAGAGTTTTGGAGGTCATCAAGCGCGCTGCTCCAGAACGTATGGTATATGTTAGTTGCAACCCTTCAACCCAGGCACGCGACTTGGCACTACTCAACGATATGTACGAGATTCTCGCTGTACAACCAGTAGATATGTTCCCACACACCCACCACGTGGAGAATGTGGTAAAACTACGACGCAGAGCATAGTTAATAAGGCGCGGTCAATACAGACTGCGCCTTATTCTTGAACTGAAAACTGAAAACTGAAAACTGAAAGGTAAGGTGCGCTTCGCGCGAGATTTATAAAGGGGCAGAAGGGGGAATTGGTATGCTTATCCCCTTTGGTCCGCTTTAGGACGCTTTAGTCCCTTTGGTATTAGGCGCAGAAAGGGGGTTTTTACTTTTCAGTTTAAATATGCGTCGCAGACTCCTTACTTTTCACTTTTCAGTTTTCACTTTTCAGTTTATATGTCGCTATTCCACTCGCCACCGGCATACGGGTAGATAATAGCGCGGTTATCGCCTATCGCCTTGAGGGCTTCGTAACACTTATACATATTATAGCCATTACCCGAATTGGTATTGCTGAGGCTAAAGGCTATAATGCAGGCGTGGTGACGTGAGCGATAGTACATAGCAAGGGCGCGCGCCACATACTCATCCTTGAACCAAGGAGCGTTAGCGGGTGTACCTCCCATCTCGCGGTTATCGGCATTCGTAGGCGAGGCTATGGTCACGCAATCGATGACGTAGATACCCACGCGGTCGCATATATCATAAAACCATCGTGGCTGTGGGTAGTCTGGACATAGACAGTTTATACCCTTGGCCTTCAACGCCTTAATCTCTTTCTCTGTAGTCACCCTATCGGTAGTAGCATTGTATGTAGCCTTGTTCAGTTTGAGCGGCTCTCCAAAGGCTGTAATCTTGCCATCTACGGTATAGCCATACTCCACAAAGCCTACCTTTAGAGGAATATACTCGCGAAGGATGCCATTATGCTTCACATAGAGCATAAGGTCGTATAGTTTAGGGTTCTGTGGCGACCAGCGGTTAGGGTTAGAGTTGTAGATATATGGCGAGTAGCGCATCGTGTCACGCGTAAAACCCTCCATCGAGATATCATTGACGCTATACTCCACAAGTTTACCCTCGGGCGAGTAGATATCGTAACCTACGTTTATTATCTCATTGGTAGAGAATGAGTTGTCAGCAATAATATCGAGTCTTAACTCTGCAAAGCGATTCAACGAGTCGGGGCGCAAATGCACCTCATAGTCGTAAATACCGAGTTTGCGCTGTGCAAAGAGGTAGCAATTCTCGAACTGCTTACGCTCGGCCATCTTAAGCCCCTCATCCAAGAGTCTCATAGACTCCTCATCTACAACGACTACAGCGAGGGTATTCTCTCCCTGCTCCAAGTATGGCGATAGGAATAGGTCTACGGGTGTAAACCTATCCATAGGCGCAGTTATCTGCTTGCCATTAAGGAATATAGAGTAGTCGCCACCCACATTCTCAAGGTGCAGATAGGCATTGTAGTCCTGCCAAGTGGCTGGGATATCTATCTTCTGCTCGTAGACAGCGCGCACTTTACCCTCATCGCTACGAAACTGCTCCTCCGGGGCGATGACAATATACTTCTCTATGCCAGTACGGATATCCTTATTGGCATCCTCTCTACGGTCGTAACACACAAACTCGGAGCGCGATACGCGCACCTGCGCCTCCGCCTCGGCAACGCAAAACTGCGCCACCAAAAGCACCAACAACGCTGAATATATACTCTTTCTCATACAATAATCAAATAAATAAGCATCACAAAGGTATAAAAAAGTGGCAAGAGCGCAATCGTTTATCAAAAAATTAGTAATTTTGCACTCTATAAATAGGAACAAACGAAATAAAATAGATAACTATGAGACTTACACGTATTGCTGAAATCCTCAAGATGGAGGGCGACGGCAGAGAGATCACCGTTAAAGGTTGGGTTAGAACAAAGCGTGGCAACAAGAACGTAGCCTTCATCGCTATGAACGACGGTTCGTGCGTTGCTAACATTCAGGTTGTTGTAGACCTATCAAAGATTAACGAGGCAGACCTTAAGGGCGTAACCACAGGTGCCTGCCTTCGCGTAGATGGTACACTTGTAGCATCGTTGGGCGCAGGTCAGGGCGTAGAGGTGCAGGCAGAGAAGATTGAGATCTACGGCACTGCAGACCCAGAGACATACCCACTACAGAAGAAGGGTCACTCATTGGAGTTCTTGCGCGACATCGCATACCTTCGCCCTCGTACCAACACCTTTGGTGCAGTGCTCCGCATCCGTCACGCTATGGCGTATGCTATCCACAAGTACTTCAACGACAAGGGTTTCTACTACCTCCACACTCCACTTATCACAGCGTCAGACTGCGAGGGTGCAGGTGCTATGTTCAACGTATCTACACTCGATATGCAGAACCCACCACGCCTTGAGGATGGCTCTGTAGACTACTCACAGGACTTCTTCGGTAAGCCTTGTAGCCTTACCGTATCTGGTCAGTTGGAGGGCGAGCTTGGTGCTTTGGCCTTGGGTCAGATATACACCTTCGGTCCTACCTTCCGCGCTGAGAACTCTAACACTCCACGCCACTTGGCAGAGTTCTGGATGATTGAGCCAGAGATGGCATTCTACGAGCTTCAGGACGATATGGACCTTGCTGAGGACTTCCTTAAGTACCTCATCCGCTATGCGTTGGAGAACTGTCGCGAGGACCTTGAGTTTATGAACCAGATGTGGGATAAGGGTCTTTTGGAGCGTTTGCAGTTCGTATTGGATAACGACTTCGTACGCCTCAACTATACCGACGGTATTGAGATTTTGAAGGCTTCAGGCAAGAAGTTCGAGTTCCCTTGCGACTGGGGTTGCGACCTTCAGTCGGAGCACGAGCGTTACCTCGTAGAGGAGCATTTCAAGCGTCCTGTAATCCTTATCAACTATCCTAAGGAGATCAAGGCTTTCTATATGAAGCAGAACGAGGATGGCAAGACAGTACGCGCAATGGACGTTTTGTTCCCACAAATCGGTGAAATTATCGGTGGTTCTGAGCGTGAGGCAGACTTTGGCAAACTTTGTGCAAGAGTAGACGAGTTAGGTATGAGCCGTAAGGAGCTTTGGTGGTATCTCGACACACGTCGTTGGGGTTCTGCACCACACTCTGGTTTCGGTCTCGGCTTCGAGCGTCTGTTGCTCTTTGTGACAGGTATGGCAAACATCCGCGATGTTATCCCATTCCCTCGTACACCAAAGAACGCAGAGTTCTAAGCATAACGCCTAATAAACGGCCGACCACACGGTCGACCGTTTATTTTTGGAACTGAAAACTGAAAAGTGAAAAGTGAAAAGTTAGGTGCGCTTCGCGCGAGATTTATAAATATGCGTCGCAGACACCATACTTTTCAGTTTTCCCTTTTCACCTTTCACTTTAAAGTAGTATGGCACACCGTCTTCAACAAACAATATCGCTACAAACGCGAATATCTCCACAGCAGATCCAGATGATAAAACTTCTGGAACTACCCTCTATGCAACTCGAGGAGCGCATCAAGCGCGAGATAGAGGAGAATATCGTATTGGAGGAGGACACCGACAGCCATACCACCGAGGAGGGCGCACCCGAGAAGATATCCGTAGAGGAGTATATCGGCAAGGAGGATGACACCCCAGCCTACAAGGCGCGTGTCAACAACTTCTCGCGCGACGACAAGCAACGCCCCGTATATATCACCGAGGGTCATTCGCTTAGCGAATCTCTTGTGGAGCAGTTACGCTTCCGCTCGTTGAGCGAGGAGGAGATGATTATCGCAGTATATATCGTTGGTAGCATCGATGATGACGGCTACCTGCGTCGCGATATGGCATCGCTCTCTGACGACCTCGCCTTCACACGCAGTATGGATGTCTCGGTGGAGGAGATAGAGCGCATCCTCGCCATAGTACACGAACTTGAGCCTGCGGGCATTGGCGCACGCACACCACAGGAGTGCCTGCTTCTGCAGATGCAACGCCAAAATCTCGATACACGCGCCAAACGCCTCGCACACAAGATTATAGCGCACCACTTCGACGCCTTTGCCAAGAAGCACTACGAAAAACTTATGGCACGTCTGGACACCGACGAGGATAGTTTCCGCGATGCCATAGACTACATTCGTAGTCTCTCACCCAAGCCGGGCAACCTCTATAGCGAGGAGGGGCTTGAAGCAACGCCATACATAACACCCGACTTCATCCTCGACAATAGCGAGGGTGACCTACGCCTTGCACTTAACTCGGCAGGCATTCCCGAGGTGCGTATCTCACGTCGCTACCGCGATATGATGCGCGATATGGTTGCCCCCGACGGCACTGTCAAGGCAGAGGACAGGGAGGCTGTGCAGTTTGTAAAGTCGAAGATAGACTCGGCAAAGTGGTTTATCTCGGCTATCAAACAACGCCACGACACCCTTATGCGCACTATGCAGACTATCCTCGACTTCCAACGCGACTACTTCCAGGATGGCGATAAGAGCAAACTCAAGCCGATGATTCTCAAGGACATTGCCGACCGCACTGACCTCGATGTATCGACAATCTCGCGTGTGGTAAATAGCAAGTATATCCAGACCCACTTTGGCATTATCCTGCTCAAGAACCTCTTCTCGGAGGGTATGCAGACCGAGAGTGGCGAGGAGGTGTCGAGCCACGAGATAAAGACTATCCTTGAGGAGTGCATCGAGCAGGAGGATAAGCACCACCCACTGACGGATGAAAACCTTATGGACATCCTCAACCAGAAGGGCTACCGCATCGCCCGTCGTACCGTTGCCAAATACCGCGAGATGCTCGATATCCCCGTTGCCCGAATGCGAAAGCAGATATAGAGCAATTAGTAATTAGTAGAGAGTGATTAGTAATGGGTGCGAAAGCGTTTTTGTTATGTTTATTCTCGACAATAAAACTCCATTTATCACTTAAGTTATTTGCCCTCGTTCGTAGTATAAATAGAATATAACTAAACCACACCTATTATTTCGTCTTGTACTTTAAGTGCAAGACGATTTTTCGTATTCTATCTAAGCAATGTCCCTGAGAGTGTTGTTCGTTTGGAAAATATTTTTTAATTTTGTAGTGCTATAGAATAAATAGCAGACATATTGAAAGTGTTTTTCGCAAGTCCTAATCTGAAAATGTGGTAGTTTTCAAAAGCAAAAGGATGATGAGCAACACTCATTTCTTGTATAGCTATGTGGTTATGCACACTCTGTGCATATATACCCCATACTATCCAAGTGTGGGGCATTGTATCGTTTATTTTTGCTTAGGTCATACCACAACCTTCAGATTGATAAACGGAAATCATCTCCACACTTTCTTTTTATATACTAATCCACCGCACAGGAGATGATACGGTAATAATAAATTTAGCACTATGGTATCCTTTACTACTGCGATTAAGAATTTCTATCTAAAGGCGTTTAAATTTAGGGGTCGTGCAACACGAGCAGAGTTTTGGTGGGTTGAATTATACTACACACTTATAATGGCATTATTAGTATACATATCTATTTTGAATGATGCTTATATTGTTTTACTGCCTATTTTTATATTGATTAATGCTATCCCTATGCTTTCTTTGCAAGTGCGCCGTTTCCACGACATAGGTTATAGCGCGTGGTCATTATTAATTTATATGATACCTTATGTCGGTAGCTTATGTTGTCTATTCTTGTTTGCTTGGCCAGGAGATAAACACGAGAATGGATATGAGGACGATTCATACATTAAGAATCTTAAAACCATAGAAACCGAAGAAGTTGAACTATAATTATAGGAATTATGTATTGTAGATTTTGTGGAATAGAAATTAATGATGATAGTAAGTTCTGCCACGAATGCGGTAAGAGTATTGCTGAATCAGACGATAAAACTAAAACCATATCCGCCTTACGTAACGCCGTGTATATAAATCCTAAAGATTTTATATATTTATTATGGTGGACGTTGTTGATATTCATAATAGGTATTATTCTATACAGTGATTATGGGCATTTTGAAGATATTATACCTATATTTCCTATTTACTTTGGAGTTATTCTATTGGTATATACAATACGATTTTTCAAGCATACGCAAGATTGGAAAAAAACATCTGATAACAACAATGCCGAAGATGTAACAGCCTACTCTTTACAGAAATTTTCTGAGATATACGGCAAGATGCAGGTATGTAGATATCAAGATGATTATGGAGTTACTCGCTCCAAGTGTGTATTTACTCGCTCTATAGAAGTACATTTTGGCACCGATATTGGCGAACTAAATGCAAAGGAGATAGTTGCGAACAAGAATATTTTATTGGTTCAAAAAAAGTTGTATGGCGATGGATATATAATAACCACAAAAGCTGGGGAAACAATTATTAGACAACCATCATCTGTACCTCCTCCATTGGATAAAATCTTAGGCAACAATTAGTGGAGTATGAATAGAGTATATAATGGTGTACTAATAGCTTTTATAATTCTATTAGGTCATATTGAAAAAGTCCATTCACAAGATTTTTATCTAACAAAGGATGGCTATGCCTATTTCGAAAATAATCCAAAAACTTTAGGTGTTAATTTCGGCATCGGAATTCCTGAAGAATGGACTATTCAAGATTCTGAGCTACCAGGTGTAATCGCAGAAATGTATCATAACCAAGATATAAAATTGATTATCAGCATTGAGGCGGGAGAAACATTTATATCAAGGAAGCAGGCAAGAGTTGCTGTTGATTCAGGTGAAATTGATCGCAAAATTACAGAAGAGCAAGAAATGCAAGGGTTTGGCACAACGCTTATCGATGCCACAAGTGAAATCGTAGATTCTTATCCTGCACGAAAACTAACCTTTTCCATGCTGAGAGATGATTTTATAGGAGATAGCGTTGTTAAAAATCCTTACATTGGAGAGTTGTGGTTTATCTTTTATGAGGATGTACAAATATGTATTATGACATTTTGCCCGAAGCACCAATATGAAAAGAACTCAATATTTTTTCGCAATTTAGTAAAATCTTTCTTTTTCTTAAATTGAGCAAATGAAGCAGTTTTATTATCAATATAATGGACAATCGCATGGGCCATATTCAGCCAGTGAAATTGTTGACAAGAAGTTGCCTAAGGGTACTTATATTTGGTACGAAGGATTAGACTCATGGATACCCATAGAAAAAAGCACAGCATTCAGTAAATACTACAATGGTAGCTATATAGATATTTGGGGTGTCTTTAAATATACAATTATAATTCTATTTGTACTATGCATTGTATTTTTATGCATCTCTGGAGATATTCTGTTTGCAACAATTAATACAGAGACAGAATCTAAAGATGATATACAGAGAACTGCATATAATGACCCCTCTGTCGATTTTAATGTGTACTTAGAGAAATTTTATCGCGATATAGAGTTCTATGGGATTCGCACTGTTATGCCAAATTCGGTTACTATCAAGTTTGCAAATTTAGATAAGTACAAGGGGACAGTTAATTATAATGGGATTTCATACGGATATAATGATGATTCTAAAATAGAAATTTATGTAAACCCAACATTTTGGAATAATGCGACAAAAGCTCAAAAATATTGGATGATATATCACGAATTATGTCACGATTTACTTAACCTTGACCATACTCCTGAGTTGCCTGAAAATATCGACAAATTAATGTATCCTCATATGGATTGCAGTCGCATAGCTCACATGGACGACTTCATTGAAGCATCCCAAGAAACTTTTATTCTGTTTGCTCTACAATGTAGAAACCAATAAATTGTTATTAGTCTAACAATACTATGAAGCCATATCACGAAAGGAAGTCTTATTTGTGGGATTTATTTGGAGTAGAAAATAGTGAATACACTAAGTTTTTATCCCAAATATATGTTGGAACTTATTCTGTTATCTTTATCATTTTTTTTGTCATTTCGCATTTCTTCTATTGGGAATCTTTTAGTTCAATATTTTCTCTATTGACCGGAATGAGTCTATTTGCTCTACTGTTTATTGTTGCTTTTGCCTTTGTACTTAATATTGATGTGTATTTTTCAGATGAAATTGGAATTATCTATAAGGAGACAAAAGATTACAAGATAACAATGGTCTGGGGAATAGTCCTATTTGTCGTAGCAATATTCATACAATACTACTTGGATATGGTTACAGACAATTATGCATTTCAGTGTGGAACTTATTTAATAGATATTGATAATGGTATTTATCATATCACAAATTGTGATTGTGAGACATTAAACGAAGCTCCGTTTATTGTAGAAATGAGAGGATTTGAAATAGAGGAGAAAACTATGTGTCGTTTATGTAGTGAATGTAAAAGTATCGTCGATGATGCGATAGACACATATGAAAGCGAAAGATTTTATAGGAAATAAGTGCTGAGATTCTGGGGTTGTTGCAATTACTGAATCGATGTAATAAAGAATGGCTATGGCGAAATATATGGCATAAATAAAATTTTCTTGGCAAATATTTTGGAGATTGAAAAAATATTTCTACCTTTGCACACCGATTGAGAACCCGAGGGGCGAGAGAGTAGGATCGAGAGAATCTCACCTTGGTGTTTGAAATCGACAACTTGGTCTGATGGGCGAGTGGCTTAACCAACGGTCTGCAAAACCGTCTACAGCGGTTCGAATCCGCTTCAGACCTCTAAACGCTACCTGATTTGGGTAGCGTTTTTTTTGTGTATATGCTGGTCGGGAATGTGCGACAGAGCCTTTACGGCTATGGTTTGGTGTGATAGTGCTTTTCAGTGCAAGCGCTGATGCACCATCACATCAAACCTCTGCTTCGCAGTCCTGACGCACTGGTACAAACATAAGCGCATTGCTCACCTTGGGGGCAGGGTTGCGGGGATAGATGTGGTTAATCGTCTACTATTTAACGATTCGCTCGATATATGAAGTGTAGTCCTTTATGACAGGTTTGTAGTCCTCGTGAGCCATTAGCGTTGATGAGATTATAAAGTCTGCCGTTGAGCGATTGATAGCTGTAGGCACATTATAAAGTGTTGCCAGACGAAGTAATGCCTTTACGTCCACATCGTGTGGCTGTGCCGACATTGGATCCCAGAAGAATATAAGCACATCTATCTCGTTATTCGCAATCATCGCACCTAACTGTTGATCGCCACCCAAAGGGCCTGACTTAAGCATCGTAATATCGAAGCGTGTATTTGCACCCCCTTTACCGCGTCGCTCCATAAGAGTATCAGCCACTATACGGCCCGTTGTACCAGTACAAATTAGGCGGTGAGCAAGGAGCTTCTCCCAATTCCAAGCGACCCACTCCGCAAGGTCGTGCTTCATAGCATCGTGAGCGACAAGCGCTACTGTTAATCTCTTCTCCATAATTCAAACATCTTTTATTCTAAACTCTTTCCTCTTAATTACGATGCAAAAATAGTGTAACAGTGTTTCGTCTTGGTTGCTATTGTATTACATTTTTATTACATATTAAAAAAGTCTGCCCGGCAGATACCAAGCAGACCCTCTCCAACGGAGAAACACCCAATAAAAACTAAAAGATTTCTTCACTTAATGGCCTCCAGCACCGCGTGCTTAAGGCTCTAATTTTCATAGTGCAAAGATGTGGCAAAATTTCCAAGCCCACAATAGCCAATTATAGGGAAATTGATAGTGCGCACATCCCATATTATTGGGACTTGTAAGGATAAAAAATTATCGTTATCTTTGTAGGTGATAAATATATATATATAAGTATAACAACAATCGATATTGATACTCAATGAATAAGAGTCTAAATAGAGCATACCTACCATCATTCTCACCAGAGATGCAGATCTTTGAGCTTGCGGAGGCTGCGCCATCCGTACTATCTATCTTCTCGCGTCTTGATATTCGTCTACCCTTTGGCGATATCTCGGTGGAGCAGATGTGCAAGCGCGAGGGCTACACTACAGAGTTATTCTTGGCACTATGCTCGATACACGCTTCAGAGAATTTCCAGCCCTGTACCGAGCGACTTACAGTAGAGATGCTACCCGAGGTCATAGACTACCTACGCGCCTCGCACCGCTACTATGCCGAGAAGATGCTACCACACACCTCGGCACACCTACAAGAGATATTGGAGTGTTGCGATAACCTATCACGCAGTATGTTACGTCGTTTCTACGACGACTATATGGCGTATATCGTAGACCATTTCCGCGCCGAGGAGGAGCATCTATTCAGCATTATCGATAATGCTACGGTGCGACGTGCAGACCTCACTCTGCTCGACCTTCCTCACGATGACATCGACGACAGGTCGAACGACATAGCATCGCTTATATTCAAGAGTCTGCCCGAAGAGGCACCTACGAAGTTGCGCATCGTGACATTGGAGCATATCTACGCACTGCGTGACGACCTACGTCGACACAACAACGTAGAGCGATATATACTCAAGCCATTAGTTGATAAATACCTAACAACCAGCATATAATGAAACTACAACGAGTAGCCATCGTGGGAAGTTCAGCCATTATTGCTGAGGGTATAGCCACGATACTTGGGCGCACAAACAGAGTCGACGTGGTGGGCATATACGGCACTATAGCCGATATCCTACCTCTTGTCACCGCCTCAAAGGTAGATGCCGTCATTGCTGATATTGGACTCTACCGCCAGTTGGAGGAGTCGAGCGATCTCGACGATATTGCCGTCATCGGCATCCAGAGCGCACTATGTAGCGAGGAGGTGTTGCGCAAGTTCAACGCCATAATCACCACACACAGCACCCCCGAGGCTGTGGAGCGCATCGTATGCGACACCATCGCCACACCCAAGGAGCGCGACTACAGCGACAGCCACGAACTATCGGAGCGTGAACGCGACGTATTGGTGCTTGTGGCGCGCGGTCTGACAAACAAGGAGATAGCCTCGGAGTTGGTAATCTCGCCCCACACCGTAATCTCGCACCGCAAGAATATTGTGCATAAAACAGGTATTCGTTCGGTGGCGGGTCTTACCGTATATGCCGTACTTAACAAACTAATAGACAGCGAACAACTATAGGGAGGTTCTATAAATTAGGTCGAGATGATTTTGTAGGCTATTTCGAGCAGATTCATTATCTCTTATGAGGGCGCAATGCGAGCATTGTAACCGAGTAAAGATAAGGAAGATGTCGAAATAGGCACAAAAGCAACC
>JAGCKG010000145.1 GCA_017647625.1 Alistipes sp.
GGGGATGAGGTCGTGCGTTAGTCCGCGTTGTCGCTATTCTGCGCTTTGCATTGCATTGTAGTTTAATGATGCTCGCGCTTCCCCATAATACCCACTCTACCCATACTCCCCAGCATCCCCATCTTCTGCGCAAAAAGTCGCAGACTTTTAACCATTACTAATTACTAATTACTCACTACTAATTTAAGCTTCTCCTCATTTATCCCAATGCAATATCGAGTATCATCATAATGATAAAACCTATGGCAAAGGCGATAGTGCCGATGTCGGAGTGTTTGCCCTGCTGGGTTTCGGGGATAAGTTCCTCGACAACGACGTAGAGCATTGCACCTGCGGAGAAGGCGAGGAGGTAGGGTAGTAGACCCGAGATATGCTCAAAGAGGAGTATCATCACCAATGCCGAGATAGGCTCTACGATGCCCGAGAGTGCGCCAAAGCCGAATGCGCGCTTGCGGGTAAGACCCTCGCCACGTAGTGGTAACGATATAATCGCCCCCTCGGGAATGTTCTGTATTGCCATACCCACAGCCAATGCCATTGCTGCAGCGATGCTGATACCAGCATTTCCTGTTATCGCGCCTGCAACGACAGCACCCACAGCCATACCCTCGGGGATATTGTGTAGTGTCACCGCGAGCATAAGCATCTGTCGCTTGCCGAGCGATGAGGCTATACCCTCGCGCGTGTCGGTGCCAGGGTGTGTATGTGGCACAAGGCTATCCAAGGCGAGCAGAAAGAACATACCGAGCATTATACCCACCGCTGCGGGCATCCAACTGAGTTTACCCATATCTGCCGAGAGGTCGAGCGCAGGGATGATAAGCGACCACACCGACGCTGCCACCATAACGCCCGCAGCAAAGCCTATAAGAGCGTTATGCAGACGTGTCGATGTCTTATCCTTGGTAAACAGCACCGTTGCTGCACCAAGCACTGTACCTATAAACGGTATCGCGATAATTGCAAAGATATTCATAGTCGAGTCTTATATTCCGATATGAAAAAGGGGCTGAGCAAAAAGTATGCTTACAGCCCCTATAATGTCAATATAGTTGACTATTAATAGTTCTCTGCCTTAATCTGGAAGTAAGCCTGTGGGTGAACACATACAGGGCATACCTCTGGAGCCTTCTGACCAACGTGGATGTGACCGCAGTTAGAGCACTGCCAGATCATATCGCCATCGCGAGAGAACACCAAACCGCCCTCTACGTTAGCCAAGAGCTTGCGGTAACGCTCCTCGTGTTCCTTCTCGATCTTACCAACCTGGTCGAAGAGGAATGCGATGTGGTCGAAGCCCTCCTCGCGAGCATCCTTTGCCATCTGAGCGTACATATCTGTCCACTCGTAGTTCTCGCCCTCAGCTGCGCTCTTTAGGTTCTCTGCAGTTGAGCCGATGCCCTGAAGAAGCTTAAACCAAATCTCAGCGTGCTCCTTCTCGTTAGCAGCAGTCTCCTCGAAAATCTTAGCGATCTGCACATAACCATCCTTCTTAGCCTTTGATGCAAAATATGTATACTTGTTACGAGCCTGTGACTCACCAGCAAATGCCTCCCACAAGTTCTTCTCGGTCTTAGTTCCTTTCAAATCTTTCATACTCTTTTAAGTTTTATAGGTTTATGTTTATTTGTTTTTAGTTTTTTTCCTTTTCCTGTTGCAAAGATAATAGTTATTTCGTTATCTGCAATAGATTTTTGATTGTATTATTTTATTGGTCTATAAGTTTTGTTTATAGAACACCTGTTTTATATAAATATATATAGGTCTGTGTCGCCGTTTTTTTAGAACAGATACTGCTCGGTGCGAACGCTTTGGCAGAGGGTCTCTATTTCGTTCCAGGCCTCCTCGCTGAGTGTTGTGCCTACAATCTCGATAACCTTACCTGCGGCGATAGCACCCATAGTGCCACATTGACGCAGTGTCAAACCCTCGCATAAGCCCGCCATAAAACCTGCGGCATAGAAATCGCCTGCGCCAGTGGTATCTACGCGCTTGGCTGCAGCCATAATGCCAACGTGTACCAACTCCTCGCCACACTTGATAAGTGCTCCGCGTGTGCCAATCTTAACAACTGCCAACTCGCACATCTTGCTTATATACTGCAATGAGTTTATAGGCTCGCTCTCGCCACTAAAGGCTCTCGCCTCATCCTCGTTGGCAAAGAGAATATCGACATATTTCTCGACGATATCTCGTAGGAAGTCGCGATTCTCCTCCACCACATTGAAAGACGCAAGGTCGATGACAACCTTTAAACCTCGCTCCTTGGCACGCTCTATTGTCTTGCGTATAAGGTCGTGGTCCTGAACAAGATAACCCTCGATGTATAGGTAGTCGTAACTATCGAATATCGCAGGGTCTATGTCCTCTGCCACAAGGTCCAATGCAGCACCGAGGTGTGTCACGAAGGTGCGCTCGCCATCCTTCGATACCAATGCCACGCACTTGCCCGACTTGTTCTCCGAGCGTAGGATGTATGGCGCAATGCCTAAGTTGCGCAGTGCCTGCTCGTAGAAATCGCCCGTAGTATCCTCGCCCACCTTGCCGATAAAGGCGGTTGTAGTGCCAAGTCGTGCCATAGCGCGAATGGTGTTTGCTGCCGAGCCACCCAACGATAGCGAGTAGGGTAACCCTGCTACCGATTTAGATATGGCGGTCTGCAACTGACTATCCACAAGGCTCATCGAACCTTTAGCAAGCTGATACTCAGCAAGTACATTGTCATTCGATAGATTTACAAGCATATCGGTAAGCGCATTACCGATGCCAATCACACTCTTCTTCATACTTTCGGTCTCTTATTTAGACTACAAAGGTAATGAAATGGTTTTATAAAAGCGAGCGTTTCGCACAAAAACAGTTATCTGTTAGTGTGATTTTGTGCAAATAATTTGCGGTGTCAGTAGATAATATATTAAAAATATAAGACTTAACGAAATATTTACTACATTTGTAGTGATAATAGAGTAATGCGGCTTGATACAAACGATTAAAACTTATATAACTATGAAAAAACTACTCACACTTATAGCACTCTTTGGAGTGCTTGCGGTGGCTTGTAACAACTCTTCTAATGACCCTGGATTAAATGTTCCGAGTGGGCCATCTATCGCCAAGATAGATGAGCAGATGGCATCTATTGAGGCATCGTTGCCTAAGTTGCAGAAGAGCGTCGACGAGGCTAAGGCTCTTGTCGCTGAGCCAATGTCTGTGACTCGTGGTGATGACAATAACGGTGTCAAAACTATGATTGAGGCTTTGGAGGAGCGCATCGCTGCTTTGGAGGAGTATATCGCAAGTGGTGGCGAGGGAAGCTGGATGGATACCACCTATGCCACTTTGGATATGTATGAGGAGACTATTGCGCTCCTTGCTGAACTTCAGGCAGAGATTGATGCACTGAAGGGTCAGAACGATGCCCAGTATGAGGATGTTTTGGAGTCTATCGAGGAGAGTGTTGACTCTATGAAGTCGTGGGTGAATGAACTCCTTACAGGCTACTACGACATTGCTACTATTGATGCTATGTTTGCAAAACTCTTGGAGGGTCTATCTGCCGATGATGCTGCTATACGCTCGGAGATAGAGGCTCTACGCAAGGAACTCGACAAGCAGTTTGACGATATGGAGGATGCCTATCGTGATGCTATCCGCGAGGCTATCGAGGAGAATAACGGCAAACTTAGCGAGCAACTAACCAAGGAGATTGAGGCTGTTAACTCTCGCATCGATGATGAGGTTGAGAAGTTGAATAAGCGTCTTGACGATATCGAGGAGCGACTTTCGCAGTTGGAGGACTCTGTGAGCGATCTTCTAAAGCGCATACAGTCTATCACCTATATCCCTATCTACGACGATAACACCGCGCGTGTTCTATGCCCTAATGAGGGTCTGGAGGGTAGCACCGTGCAACTCAACTTTACCATTTCGCCACGCGATGCTGCTGAGGATCTTGCTGCGGTATGGCAGGAGGCTATCAGTGTCAAGGCGTTATATACAGGCTCGCCTGTTATGACCGATTTGCCTGTTGTAAACTGCACTGCCTACGCCGATCAGGGCTTGCTTTCGGTTGTTGCTGCGTGCGACAACCTCAGTTGGAAGTTCTACAACGAGGATGTCAAGGCTCGCGCTATTATGTATATCTCTGATGGTAACAACGACCTTACATCGGAGTATATACCTATCATTCCTCAGCGTAGCCAAATTCTTAATAATCAGATATGGTACACCGTTACAGGCAAGACCCCTGTCGATATTCAGCAGGGCTCTGGCCCAAAGATTGTATCTAATACTTTCGACCCATCTAACGAGGTATATGTTGTAACCTTTGAGGAGACTATCTACTCTATCCCTGCCGACTACTTTGGTGGTAAGAGCGAGTTGAAGAGCGTTGTATTGCCAAATAGTGTCTCTTTGATTGCCGATTACGCATTCTCTGGTTGCTATAGCCTCTCGGATATATCTCTTGGTATGTCGCTTAGCTATATCGGCTCTCGTGTGTTTGAGGGTTGTGCTATCCGCACACTCAGTATCCCTGCATCGCTCCGACACGTAAACCCTGATGCCTTTGCAGGGTCGTCTATTGCGCAGTTTACAGGCGATATGGTTGCCGATGATGGCATTAGCCTTATTCTCGACAACACCCTTGTTGCTTTTGCCCCTGCAGGCATTGGTACAGAGTATAGTGTTCCTGCCGAGGCCGAGTCTATCGGTAAAGGTGTGTTTAGAGATTTCTCTGGTGTTAAGCAGATTACTATCCACGATAAAGTATTATCAATCGACACTGAGGCATTCAAGAACTGCGATAGTCTTACCTCTATTGCCATTCCTGATAGTGTGAAGAGTATCGGTAGTGGTGCATTCACTGGATGCAATAATCTTAATACAATAACTATAGGCACAGGCTTGACCGAAATAGTGAGCGGACTATTCAGCAACCTAAACAATCTTAAAAATATTACCATTGGCAGTGGAGTAACAAAGATTGGCGATAACGCATTCCAGAACTGCGGTAGTCTTACCTCTTTTGCCATTCCTGATAGCGTTGAGAGTATCGGTAGTGGCGCATTCTCTGGATGTAAAAATCTTAATACAATAACTATTGGTGCAGGCTTGACCGAAATAGTGAGCGGACTATTCAGCAACCTTAACAACCTTGAAAATATTACTATTGGCAGTAGAGTAACAAAGATTGGTGATAACGCATTCCAGAACTGCGGTAGTCTTACCTCTATTGCTATTCCTGATAGTGTTGAGAGTATCGGTAGTGGCGCATTCACTGGATGTGGCTCCATTGAGCAATTTAGCGGTAAGTTTGCCACAGAGGATGGCTATGCTCTTGTCTCTAATGGTACGCTTATAGCGTTTGCAAAGGCGTGTGGTTTACAAGAGTATACCATATCTGCCAATATCACACATATAGAGGAGCGTGTATTTGCTAACTGCACTAATATTTCACTCTTTAGATTTGAGTCAACCATACCTCCAACTCTTGGTGCAAATGTTTTTGCAGGCATAGATAATCTTCAAATCAGCATCCCTAAAGAGGCTGTAGAGGCATATCTAACCTGCGACTGGCCATACGACTATCGCCGAGCTATTATCGAACTCGCCGATATTAATAATATCCCTGATAATTGTCGTCTATACTATACTACTTACGACAACCAGAAACTTGGAGTATATACTGTTGATGGCCGTACTGTGCTATCGCACAACTATACAGATGGCGTCGGTATGGTAGTATTTTTTGAACCACTGACTACGATTAGAGATGATGCATTCCGTTTTTGCAACAGCCTTACAAGTGTAACTATTCCTGATAGCGTAACTACGATTGGAGATCGTGCATTCTTTTATTGCAGCAGCCTTGCAAGTGTAAATATTCCTGATAGCGTAACGGAGATTGGATATGAGGCATTCGTATATTGCGAGAGCCTTACAAGTGTAACTATTCCTGATAGCGTAACTAAGATTGGAGATTATGCATTCGATGCTTGCTACAGCCTTACAAGTGTAACTATTGGTAATAGTGTAACTACGATTGGAGATTATGCATTCACTCATTGCGAGAGCCTTACAAGTGTAACTATTCCTGATAGCGTAACTACGATTGGAGTACAGGCATTCGGAGTTTGCAGCAGCCTTACAAGTGTAACTATTCCTGATAGCGTAACTACGATTGGAAAGTCTGCATTCGTAAATTGCGAGAGCCTTACTAGTGTAACTATTCCTGATAGTGTAACTACGATTGGAGAATGGGCATTCTATGATTGCCGCAGTCTTACAAGTGTAACTATTGGTGATAGCGTAACGACGATTGGATAT
Source organism: Alistipes sp. (assembly GCA_017647625.1). GTDB lineage: Bacteria > Bacteroidota > Bacteroidia > Bacteroidales > Rikenellaceae > Alistipes. Next base: position 6,328 of record JAGCKG010000145.1, read on the forward strand.
GAGGCATTCTGCAATTGTAAGAGCCTTACAAGTGTATATTGCAAGGCTACAACACCGCCAGCGGGAAATTATAATATGTTCTCATACAACGCCTCAGGTCGTAAGATTTATGTGCCTACGGAGTCAGTAGAGGCGTATAAGAGTGCAAGTGGTTGGAGTGATTATGCCTCTGATATTGTCGGCTACGATTTTTAATTTCCTTGTGTACAAAGTTATCTGTTCGGCTCTTTTGGCATCTGCCTTGTTTGTTAAATGCTCATTTACATTTAGTAAACTCCGCTTTCCCAAACTGCGAGCAGCTTCAAAATAGCCACAACATATAACTTTGTAATAAACTCAC
>JAGCKG010000146.1 GCA_017647625.1 Alistipes sp.
AGTAATTAGTAATAGTTAAAAGTCTGCGACTTTTTGCGCAGAAGATGGGGATGCTGGGGAGTATGGGTAGAGTGGGGATTATGGGGAAGCGCGAGCATCATTAAACTACAATGCAAAGCAAAGCAAAGCGCAGAATAGCGACAACGCGGACTAACGCACGACCTCATCCCCACTATCCACAGAATACCCAAGTTCCCCACAGCGTAGCTGTCGCTTGGCACAAGCGAAACAGACACAAACCCACCGGGTAGCACACCCCAATTTCTTGTCAGAAGGGGTCATATTTATTCTATCGCAAAAGAAGATCCCCTCGGGATAGTACACGAAGTACAGCCCGAGGGGTCTTACTTTTGGGATGGGGCAAAGATGTTGCCCCTTATCACAAGAAATTACTTGATTACGAGTAGTGGCTGATCAGCCTGCACAGTATCACCCTCTGCTACAAGAAGTCCGAGAACCTCACCTGCATAGTCAGATGAGATAGAGTTCTCCATCTTCATAGCCTCAAGAATCATAACCTCTTGACCTACAGTCACCTTATCACCAGCCTTAACCTTGATCTCAATAACACGACCTGGAAGTGGTGCGTTTACGGTGTTGCCATCAGCAGCTGTTACGCGCTTCTCTGCAGCAGCATCGCCCTCGGCCTCATCCATAGAGTCGGCAATCTCGATAAGGATAGCATCAGCAGCTACGGTATCACCCTCAGCGACAAGAATCTGGCGAACATAACCTGCATAGTCGGTAGTGATAGAGTTCTCCATCTTCATAGCCTCAAGAATCATAACCTCGTCGCCAGCGTTAACCTTATCACCCACCTTAACCTTAAGCTCGATAACACGACCTGGAAGTGGTGCGCATACGGTCTTGCCAGTTACAGGACGCTTCGCAGTAGCACCTGCACCAGCCTTCGCGCTCTCAATCTCGATGATGATACCCTCTGCCTGTACGGTATCACCCTCCTTAACGATAATCTGCTTAACCTTACCAGCATAGTCAGATGTGATAGAGTTCTCCATCTTCATAGCCTCGAGGATAGCAACCTCCTGACCTACAGCTACGGTATCTCCCACCTTAACCTTAAGCTCGATAACACGACCTGGAAGTGGAGCAACGATAGTGTCGCCAGTGATAGGCTGAAGCACTACAGCCTCCTCCTTCTTGAGTGATGGGTCTGCAGCAACCTTCTCAGCATATGCAGCCTCCTTGATACCAGTAAGGTAAGCCTTTGCTACCAATGGGAACAACTCGAGCAAGAGTTCCTCCTTCTCGTTCTCTGCAAGAAGAACACCACCAGCCTTCTCCAATACTGGGTTTGGCTGCTTCTGGTACTTCGATGTATCGTATGGACGCTCCTCACGGAAGCCACAAATCTTCTCACGGAAGTCCTCAGAGATCTTCACTGGAGTGCGACCATAGTCACCCTTCACAAGACCTACGAACTGTGCCGACTTATTAGTGTACATCGCACGACCTGCTTTCTCGTCCATAGCACAGTTCACTGCCTGCGCACCTACAATCTGCGATGTAGGAGTTACGAGAGGTGGAAGACCCGCTGCAAGACGTACTGGTGGGATAAGCTCCATAGCGCGTGGGAGGATATCCTCTGCACCAAGTTGCTTAAGCTGTGCCACCATATTTGAATACATACCACCAGGAATCTCTGCATCCTGAACAAGTTTGTTAGGTGCTGGGAAACCGAAGTATGCCTCGATAGCCTGCGATGCCTCCAAAAGCTCATCCCAGTTCTCCTCCTGCGCAGCCTTAACACAACGGTCGAGCAATGCATCTACCTCTGCTGGAGTCTCGTCTACAAGTGGATTAAATGGCTTTGGAAGTGGCTTCTCTGCGCCAAATACAGAGATCTCAAGTTCCTTACGGATATCCTTCAACTGCTCGTTAATCTTGGCTACAGCCTCCATATTTGCACCAAGCTCAATACCCAACTTCTTACAGAAGAGGTATACCAACTCTACTGCTGGAGCACCAGTACCACCACCAAACCACCAGCAGTTAGTATCTACGATATCTACGCCTGCTACGATAGCTGCATATACAGAACCAAGACCATAACCTGGAGTACAGTGTGTGTGGAAGTCTACGGTTACGCCAAGCTCCTTCTTTAGAAGCTTGATAAGACCTGCAACACGTGCTGGTGGGATAAGACCTGACATATCCTTGATAGTGATCATATCTGCACCAAGTTCTGCCATCTGGCGTGCCTTGTCAAGGAAGTACTCGTCGGTAAATACCTTCTCGTGCTCCTCACCATCGGTGTACTTAGGATCTACGGTGTAACATACAGCGCAGTCAGCGATACCACCATACTGCTTAATATACTTAATAGTAGACTTTACATTGTCTACGTCGTTCAACGCATCGAAGATACGCATAATGCCCAAACCGCTCTCGATAGCATTGCGAGAGAAACCGTCGATGATCTCGTCGGTGTAAGGAGCATAACCAAAGAGGTTACGACCACGCGACAACGCTGTTAGCTTTGACACATCACCTACAGCCTTCTTGATAGTCTCAAGACGAGTCCAAGGGTTCTCATTTAGGTAACGCATTACAGAGTCAGGCACTGCACCGCCCCATACCTCCATAGCATAGAAACCAGCATCCTTGTAGAAAGGAAGACAGCGGTCTACCTGCTGCTGAGTCATACGAGTTGCGAATGATGACTGCTGTCCATCACGCAACGTAAGATCGCGAATTTTAAGAATCTTTGTCATAATTTCACGAAAGTTTATTTAGTTAGTTTTTAGGTAATCAATCTCAAGAATAACGTTATGCTGTTATTCAACTAACAAATATAAGGTTTTTTTCTCGAAAAAACAAATTTTTCGCAAACAAAAGTAAAAAAGTTTGAATGGAGGTGGCATTTTGCTGTTAGCTATGAGGAACTGAAAACTGAAAACTAAAAACTGAACTTTGCGATTAAGGCGAGAGCAGAACAAGTTTACTTATTATGCCGAGCCGTAGCAAAGTCGAGGCATTACGTAGTTTTGCCTCAAAGGTGTGGTGCCTACGGCGTGTGTTTATAAAGTGAAAACGGAAAAGTGAAAACTGAAAACTGAAAACTGTACTTTGCTCAGCAAAGTCGAGGCATTACGAAGTTTTGTCTCAAAAGTGAGGTGCGCTTCGCGCGAGAGGTTGAGTGAG
>JAGCKG010000004.1 GCA_017647625.1 Alistipes sp.
AAACTGGGTATTCTGGGAATAGTGGGGATGAGGTCGTGCGTTAGTCCGCGTTGTCGCTATTCTGCGCTTTGCATTGCATTGTAGTTTAATGATGCTCTCGCTTCCCCATAATACCCACTCTACCCATACTCCCCAGCATCCCCATCTTCTGCGCAAAAAGTCGCAGACTTTTAATCATTACTAATTCCTAATTACTCACTACTAATTAAAAAAAAGGCAACCACCATTTAAGGTAGTTGCCTTTGTTGTGGACCCAGAGGGGCATGATCCCACGACCTTCGGATTATGAGTCCGCTGCTCTAACCAACTGAGCTATGGGTCCAACACTTTTCGTGTTTGTGGGTGCAAAGATAATACAAAAATCATAATTAGCAACCTCGAAAACGATTTTTTTCGGATGCGTAGTAAGGTTTTGGTAAATAGTTCGTATATTTGCATTCAATGATGCTCTGTTCGTGACTGTTTTTCGGAGTGCAAATCTTGTTATATATGGGAGAGAATATGGAGCGGAGTAATAAACTTAAATTGTTGGATATGAATACATTGCTTAAAGTTGAGAATGTAACCAAGAACTATACAGGGCATAAGGCGTTAGATGATGTCTCCTTGGAAGTTGAGCGCGGTAGTGTCTATGGTCTATTAGGACCTAATGGCGCGGGTAAGACCACGCTTATACGAGTTATCACACGCATCACAATGGCTGACTCGGGTAGGGTGTTATTCGACGGTAAGCCTCTCACTGCCAATGATATATTTAAGATTGGCTATATGCCAGAGGAGCGCGGTTTGTACAAGAAGATGCGCGTTGGCGAGCAGGCTATGTTCTTTGCCCGTCTCAAAGGTCTTGAGCGTGGCGAGGCGCAGCGCAGGCTACGCGGATGGTTTGAGCGTCTTAACATCAACGACTGGTGGGACAAGAGGGTTGAGGACCTCTCGAAGGGTATGGCTCAAAAAATACAGTTTATAGCCACGGTAGTACACGAGCCTAAGTTGCTCATTTTTGACGAGCCATTCTCGGGTTTTGACCCTATAAATGCTAATCTGCTCAAGGAGGAGATATTGGCACTCCGCGACAGAGGTGCTACGGTGATATTCTCAACACACAATATGGCATCTGTAGAGGAGGTGTGCGACCATATAACCCTTATCAACAAGTCGCGCAACATCCTCTCTGGCTCGGTCGATGAGATACGTCGCTCGGCAGGAGGTAATAACTTCGAGGTCGTACATCGAGGCTCGGATGATGAGTTGAGAGTGGCGTTGGGTGATAAGGCTGTGATAGTGGGCGATAGTCGCGGTGTTGTGGGTGGCTACCGCGAGACGAAGATATATGTGCCAAAGGATGAAGACCTAAAGGCAACGATAGCATCGCTCAACGATAGTTGTGGCTTGCGCTCATTGAAGGAGGTTATGCCATCGATGAACGATATCTTTATCCGTGCCGTAAACGGAACATTGTAACGTAGTAAAAGCGAAAGAGTATGAATAAGATTAATATAATTATATTGCGCGAATATTTGGAGCGTGTACGTAATAAGTCCTTTATTGTTGTTACATTGCTGATGCCACTCTTTATGATTGGTATGATGTTGGCACCTGCGCTGATGATGTATTATGGCGGAGGCTCGGAGCAGAAGAGGGTTATGGTTGTCGACCGCTCGGGGGTGGTCGTCGACAGGCTCTACTCATCGCCCGAGGTGGAGTATGTCGATGTCTCGGAGATGACCAAGGCAGAGGCGTGCGCGCAGTACAACGATGAGTCTAAAGCCTTCGGTATCTTGTACATAGGTGGTGTTCCTGATGCTCGCGACTCGGTGCAACTTATTACCAACACCTCGTCGTCGATGATGCTCGAGGAGAATATCTCAACCCAGATATCGTCGATTATCGAGCAGGACAAACTCCTTAGTTACAATATCGAAAATCTCGATGAGATATTGGCTACGGTGGAGACAAATATTCTACTTAGCACCTATGTCAACGATGGCAGTGGCGAGGAGGCTACGATGGAGTCTACATCGTCGAGTATGAACTACATCTTGGGCATCATACTCGGTATGTTGCTCTATATGATTATCATCATCTATGGTCAGATGGTGCTAACGTCTGTTGTCGAGGAGAAGGCGAGTCGTGTGATAGATGTTATGGTAACAAGTTGTACACCTTTCCAACTTATGATGGGTAAGATATTGGGTATTGCTGCCGTGGCAGTTACGCAGATTGCTATATGGGCATTGTTGGTGCTTTCGGCATCTAAATTCCTGCTCCCTGCACTGTTGCCTGCGGATGTGGCTATGACCAGCGATGCTATGCTTGCTACGGTGTTGGGTACGTTGGGTGATGTGGGCTACCTCGCAACACTCTTTACCTATATGTTGCTCTTTATCCTTGGCGGTTTCTTGTTGTACGCCTCGTTGTATGCTGCTGCAGGCTCTGCGGTGGACTCGGTGCAGGATGGTCAGCAATATAACACCATTATTATGATGCCGATTATCATCTCTATCATCGTTATGATGTCGGTGTTCAACGAGCCAAACTCACCTTTGGCGTTCTGGACCTCGGTGATACCATTCACATCGCCTATAGTGATGATGGCGCGCATACCATTTGGCATCCCTACTTGGGAGATACTCCTCTCGTTGGGTCTGTTGTACGTGACCTTTATCTTCACAACGTGGTTGGCATCCAAGATTTTCCGCGTAGGCATCTTTATGCACGGCAAGCGTCCTTCTTGGCAGGAGTTGTGGCAGTGGATAAAGGGCGAGTAAAAAGACTTTTCACTTTTCACTTTTTTTTGTATCTTTGCCAAATAACAATGTAGATAACCAACGAAATATATGATATCTATTGACGACATTCGCAAACCTATCCTTGCCGACCTTCAGGCATTTGACGAGTTTGTGTCCGACAATTTCTCTGCCGAGGGCGAACTTATGCAGGAGATGCTTACCTATGCTCTCTCCTCTCGTGGTAAGGGCGTAAGACCCATACTCACAATGCTTTCTGCGCTTTTGCACGTCTCTAAAGAGCGCGAGATTGGGGGTGAGGGTAAGGAGCGCAACTGTAGCAAGCGCACCTATCTTGCAGCGATGCTTGTGGAGATGATACACACAGCCTCGCTTATCCACGACGACGTGTTGGACTCGGCAGCGGAGCGCAGAGGTCGCGCCTCGGTGAATGCTAAGTGGCAGTCCGATATGGCGATTATCCTTGGCGACTACATCCTTGCGCGCACAATGTCGATAGGTATGGCATCGGCGCAGTACGACCTTATCTCCTATATCGGTAATGCTATGGCTACGCTCTGCGAGGGCGAGGTGTTGCAGAGTCAGCACGCCAAGAGTATGGATACCAAGCGCGACGACTACTTTGCTATCATCTATCAGAAGACAGCGAGTCTGCTTGGTGTGAGTGCCGCTCTTGGAGCCTTGTCTGTGGGTGCTAACCGCGAGGAGGTGGAGCGTATGCGTAAGTTTGGCGAGGCTATAGGTATGGCATTCCAAATTCAGGACGATATCCTTGATTATAAGCGTGATAACAACACTGGCAAACCATCGAATAACGACCTTCGCGAGCATAAGATAACCTTGCCTCTTATCGAGGTTATGGAGCGCAGTGAGAGCGCAGAGGTGGAGGAGATTATCGCCTTGCTGAAGCGTTGCGATAGCGACGAGAAGGCCGTAGATGCACTTCACAACATCGTTGTCGAGCGTGGTGGTATGGAGTATGCTGCGGCCACTATGCAGGCATATATACAGCGTGCTATGCACCTACTCTCAAAGTTCGATGACACGCCATATCGCGAGTCGTTGTTGAAGTTGTGTGCCTTTATTGCCGAGCGCGACAGATAATTTCACGAAATAACTATAAACAACTAATAAACAAAGTGCTATTATGAACAAACAGAAAAATGGTAACCTCTTGGCAATCATCGTGATGATATTGCTCTTTGGTATGATTTCATTTGTTACAAACCTCGCCTCTCCTATGGGCGATGTACTCAAGAATCAGTTTGGTGTAGCCAACTGGATGGGTACTCTTGGTGTCTTTGCAAACTTCATTGCCTATGCTGTTATGGGTATCCCTGCGGGTAACCTTCTACAGAAGCGTGGTTATAAGTTTACAGCCCTTACTGCTGTTGCTGTCGGCTTTACAGGTGTTGGCGTTCAGACTATTGCGGGCTTGCTTGCAGGTAATATCGCTTTTGGTGTCTACCTCCTTGGTGCCTTTATCGCAGGTTTCTCGATGTGTATGCTTAACATCGTTGTAAACCCTATGCTTAACAAACTCGCTGGTGGTGGTAATCGTGGTAACCAGCTCTTGCAGATTGGAGGCTCGTTCAACTCGTTTATGGGTACTGCCGTAATCTTCCTTACTGGTGTCTTCGTACCAAGCATCGTGGATGCAGAGATTAAGCAGGTGTTCCCATTGATGTTTATCGCGTTGGCTATCTTCGCTGTGGCATTCGTGGTTATTATGTTCACTAACATCCCAGAGAGCGCACCACAGACTGTTGAGCGTAAGGATGAGTCGAATGTAGGTCCTATGTCGTTCCGTCACTTCGTATTGGGCGCAGTCGCTATATTTATATATGTAGGTGTAGAGGTAGGTATTCCTAACGTCTTGCAGAAGTGGTTGCAGAATGGTGGTTTGAGCGTTGAGAGCGGTGCAGAGGGTATCGCTGCTACTGTGGCTGCTACATACTGGTTGTTGATGTTGGTAGGTCGTCTTACTGGTGCTGCCCTTGGTGCGAAGGTATCGGCAAAGAGTATGCTTACAGCGGTGTCTGTATTGGGTCTTGTGTTGGTGTTGGGTGCTATGTTCCTCGACCCTGCAAATAGCGTTAACCTTCCAGTATTTATGGGTACTGCGGGCTTCGGCATCGCTAACGTACCAGTAAACGCAGCGTTGTTGGTGTTGTGTGGTCTCTGCACATCGGTTATGTGGGGCGGTATCTTCAACCTCGCTGTTGAGGGTCTTGGTAAGTACACCGAGAAGGCATCAGGTATCTTTATGGCATTGGTTTGCGGTGGTGGTATCCTTCCACTCTTGCAGAACTATGTTGTGGATCTCACTGGCAACTATTTGGTAAGCTACTGGGTTATCGTTGCAGGTCTTGCCTTCTTGCTCTTCTACGCTTTGGTAGGCTCAAAGAATGTAAACAAAGATATCAAGGTAGACTAAGTCGCCTCTTGTACGATTTCATAAAATATGGGTTGCCTGATGTTTGTCAGGCAACCCATATTTTTGCTCAAAATGTAGTGTGTAAAATATCAAAGTGTGGGTGTATGCGTGAATTAATAGGTTCTATGTAGAAGAAATTGGTCTATAGGTCGAAACTGGTTTTTAGTTTTCGCAATTATTTTGTTACTTTGTGGTTGTATCTCACGTGTGAGATGAAATTTGCGAAGTATGGAGAAGTTTATTGAGCAGGTATCTTTGGGTAATCTGCCAGAGGGGAAAGTTGCTGTTGGCGAGGAGTTGTCGTTGTTCTCGTTCAAGCACTTTGTTGATGAGTTGGAGGCAAATGAGCCACGCAAACTACAGCGTGCAGCTATCGTGTTATGTTCGTCGGGTAGTTGCCGTATAAAGATTAATCTTGAGGAGTTGGAGGTTAAGGCTCCTCAACTTATAACTCTTATGCCGGGGCAGATATTAGAACTACTCTCGGATATGGAGTCTATGGATGGCTATGTGATATCGCTATCCAAGAAGTTTATAGATAAGGTAAACCTCCCTGGTTGGCAACATCAGTATATGAAGATGTATAACAACCCGATTACCGATATCGATCAGAATATGCACAGCTCGTTGCGTATCTTCTATGCTATGTTGTATCGCGCTGCTACCAACGACCGCAACCCATTCCGCCTACAGATTATCGAGAATCTTATCAGCGTCTTCTACTACGGTGGTGTATCATCTATAGAGACTCCTATAGAGACCGACCTTAAGTATAAAAACCATATCGTTGCCAACTTCCTCGAACTTGTGCAACAACACTACCGCGAACAGCGACTTATCCAGTTCTACGCGGGTAAGTTATGCATTACTCCCAAGTATCTCTCTAAACTTGTTAAGGAGCATACTGGTCGTGCCGCTGCCGACTGGATCGAGCAACACGTCATCCTCGAGGCACGCGCTATGTTGCAGTCATCCGATATGTCTATCCAGCAGATAGCCACATCCCTAAACTTCCCTAACCAGTCATTCTTCGGTAAGTATTTCAAGCGAGCGACGGGAGTATCGCCTAAGCAATATCGCACCGTCAAGTAATTCTTAAATTTCTTGTGAATTTTCGATTTATATAGGGCATCTTCGTCCTATCCCTAAAAGTAAGAGGTCTGAGGCTGTACGTTTGAGTACTATCCTCAGACCTCTTCTTTTGTGATAGAACAAATCTGCTCCTCTAAAATCAAAAAT
>JAGCKG010000147.1 GCA_017647625.1 Alistipes sp.
TTAAACCTGAAAACTGAAAACTGAAAACTGAAAAGTAAGGTGCGCTTCGCGCGAGATATAAAAAGTGAAAGGAAAACCTTTCACTTTTCACTTTAATATGCGTCGCAGACACCACACTTTTCACCTTTCAGTTTTCAGTTTTCACATTATTTACTATCTTTGCACATTGAGAAAATGTGTAATTAAAACTATAACTAAAACTATGATTAAAAACCTACGAACATTGGCATTGGCTCTTGTCGCGATAGTTGTGGCAGGTGTTGTTAGTGCGCAGGATCTATCATCACAGCGCGGAGAGTCGCAGAATTATGATGGTCTCTTTGGCGAGAAAATCGACCACAAGGGCATCATCATCAACCCTACCCCACAGCATCTTGAGATTATCGAGGGCAAGGGTGTTAAAATCAAAAATGGCATCGTGCTTATGGGCGAGGCTACCGCTTTTGCCGAGGAACTTGGCTTCCTAAAGCAGGGCAAGCGTGGTGCAAAACTAACCATCAGTTACGACACTAATAGCGAGCAGAAGCGTGGCTCATACACCCTACGCATCGACCGTAAGGGCATCGCCATCACCGCTACCGAGCAGTTGGGAGCATTCTACGCGATACAGACACTACGTCAGATTGTGGAGAGTCCAGCATCAGAGGGTGGTATTCTCCCAGCACTCTATATCAGCGACTACCCCGACTTGGAGTATCGTGGCGTTGTGGAGGGTTTCTACGGCACCCCTTGGTCACACGAGGTGCGTCTATCGCTTATCGACACCTATGGTCGCTACAAGATGAACTACTACATCTACGGACCAAAGGATGACCCATACCATAGTTCGCCATACTGGCGTGAGCCATATCCTGTCGACGAGGCGCAGGAGATACGCGAGTTGGTAGAGGCGTGCAACAAGAATCGCGTTAACTTCGTGTGGGCGATACACCCAGGTCAGGATATTAAGTGGGAGGAGTCAGATATTCAAAACCTCCTCCGCAAGTTCGAGGCTATGTACGACCTTGGCGTTCGTGCCTTCGCAGTACACTTCGACGACATCTCGGGTGCTGGTACAAACCCATACTACCAAACCGAGTTGATGAACATCCTCGATGACGACTTCGTTAAGGTAAAGGGCGATGTAGCACCACTCATCGTATGTCCTACCGACTACACACGCCTCTGGGCAAATCCAACCGAGCGTGGTAGCCTTGTAATATATGGCAAGGAGCTATACCCATCTATCGATGTCTTCTGGACTGGCGATGCCGTATGTAGCGATATGACACCTTCGACAATGGAGTGGATATCGTCACGCATCAAGCGTCCTGCACTCTTCTGGTGGAACTACCCTGTTACCGACTATGCACGACATATTATGATGCAGGGTCCCGTATATGGTCTTTCGCCTACCCTTACAACCAACGAGACACGCGGTCTTGTAAGTAACCCTATGGAGCACGGCGAAGCCTCTAAATTGGCTCTATATAGCGTGGCAGACTACACTTGGAACACCGAGGCATACAACCCTATAGATAGTTGGGAGCGTGGCTTGGAGAGCCTTGCTGCGGAGGTTAAGGATGCCTACCGTCTATTTGCTATACACTCGTGCGACACCGAGACTGGCTACCGCCGATTGGAGTCGTGGGAGACCACAACTTTCGGCTTCGAGGACTACACGCCTGAACTATCTGCGAAACTTATGGCGGAGTTGAAGCGTATCGAGACTGTACCCGCACAGATGGAGGTTATGCAGAACAAGGCACTCTTGGAGGAGTTGCGCCCTTGGTTGGTTGAGTTCGGCAAACTCGGCACCCGTTGTCGCAAGGCGTTGGAGATGCTCGACAAATATATGAACAACCCTGAAGAGAGCAAGTTTGAGGGCTTCTGGGAGTCATATGTTGACAACCTTATGAGCGAGGCTGACATCGAGGCATACGATGCTCACCGCGTGGGTACGATGAAACTAAAACCATTCTACGAGCGCGTGATGGATGGTCTTGCATCGCGCTACTACGAGTATCTCACAGGCGAGATATCATCGACACTAACCGCTGTAGGTAACTACATCTCACTACGCGCACCACAGGCTAAGTATATGTTCGATAACGACCTTGAGACCTACTACCACTCTGGTCAGGCACAGCGCACCGACGACTTCGTGGCTGCCGATATGGGTGTCGTGCGCGAGGTGCGCGAACTTCGCATCATTCAGGGTCGTAACTCGGTGGATGATGTAGACTACTTCGACAATGTCATTGTGGAGTACTCTAAAGATGGCGAGGAGTGGATAGCCCTCACCGAGCCTATGGAGGGTGTATACGACATCTTGTGGAAGGGAGAGCCATTTTCGGCACGCTATGTAGGTATCCGCAAACTTGAGTCAAAGAAACGTAACTGGCTTGCTATCCGCGAGTTCGCCATTAACCCTGTCGAGGAGTGCGACTACGGCTGGGATGCCAACCCATTCACAGCATTCAGTGCGACAAATGGCGTAGATATCGCTGTTTGCGAGGGCGCGACATCGCTACGCCTACTCCTTGGCGTACTCCCTGCGGAGGGCATCGCATACGAGTGGTTGGATACCAACGGCAATACCCTATCAAACGGCACTATCACACACCCAGAGCAGAGTGTTGAGATTGTTAAGGGTAGCACTACCCTACGCCTTAAGGGAGCTGTGACACTCTACGAGGTGGTCGCAAAGTAACACCCAACAACAACTGACAATAGAGGCATCCGAACTTCGGATGCCTCTTTTTTAACTGAAAGGTGAAAAGTGAAGTGAAAACTGAAAACTGAAAACTGAAAAGTAAAAAGTGAACTGAAAAGTGAAAACTGAAAACTGAAAAGTATGGTGTCTGCGACGCTATATTTATAAACTGAAAAGTGAACTTTGCGATTAAGGCGAGTAAAGAACGAGTTTACTTGTTATGCCGAGCCGTAGCAAAGTCGAGGCATTACGCAGTTTTGCCTCAAAAGTTAGGTGTCTACGACGTTATATTTATAAAGTGAAAAGTTAAGTTTTCACCTAATAAACTCTGCGCGAAGCGCTCCACACTTTTCAGTTGTCACCTTTCAGTTTTCAGTTTTTCCCCAAACTCCGTTAAATCGTCTAAAAATGGGCATTATTCGCAAAAATGCAATATTCTACCTCTCGCGCACGTTAAGTTTTTAGAGCAAAAGTTGCTTAAATCGAAAATTTTGCCTATTTTTGCGCGTATATATATTATAAATAGGTAATAATATTTTGAAACTATAACAGCAAATTATGTCTGAAGAACTAAACAACACAGGTACGACAGGACGTATAGTCCAGGTCAACCTTGAAGAGCAGATGAAAGCGGCATACATCGACTACTCGATGTCGGTGATTGTGTCGCGTGCGCTGCCTGATGTACGCGATGGTCTGAAGCCAGTACATCGTCGTATTTTGTACGATATGGCTGCCGAACTTAACCTATCATCGGACAAGCCTACTCGTAAGAGCGCCCGTATTGTCGGTGATGTACTCGGTAAGTTCCACCCACACGGTGATAGTTCGGTATACGAGGCTATGGTGCGTATGGCACAGGACTGGTCTATGCGCTACCCACTTGTGGAGGGTCAGGGTAACTTCGGTTCTATGGATGGTGACTCGCCAGCGGCGATGCGTTACACCGAGGCACGTATGCAGAAGATTACCGACGAGGTAATGGCAGACATCGAGAAGGAGACTATCGACTGGGGTCTTAACTTCGACGATACACTCAAAGAGCCTACAGTACTCCCTACACGTATTCCATTGCTTCTTGTGAATGGTGCAAGCGGTATCGCTGTAGGTATGGCAACAAATATGGCACCACACAACCTCTCGGAGGTGGTAGATGCCTGCTGTGCATATATCGACAACCCAGAGTGCGAGTGCGAGGAGTTGTTGCAGTATGTCAAGGGTCCCGACTTCCCTACTGGCGGTATCATCTACGGTTATGAGGGTGTTAAGGAGGCGTTGCTCACAGGTCGTGGTCGTGTGGTTATGCGCGCAAAGACCGAGATTGAGCATACAGCATCGGGCAGAGAGTGCATCGTAATCACTGAGATACCATATATGGTGAACAAGGCGGAGATGATTAAGCGTATCGCCGACCTTATCAACGAGAAGAAGATTGAGGGCATCTCATATATCAACGATGAGTCGGACCGTCAGGGTATGCGTATTGTTATCATCCTAAAGCAGGATGCCGTAGCAAGCGTAGTTCTAAACACATTGTACAAGAACACACCTTTGCAGTCGTCATTTGCGGTGAACAACATCGCTCTTGTAAATGGTCGTCCACAGTTGCTTAACCTCAAGGACCTTATCCACCACTTCGTAGAGCACCGTCACGACGTTATCGTGCGTCGTTCACGCTACGACCTACAGAAGGCAGAGGAGCGTCTACACATCGTTAACGGTTTGCTTATCGCGCAGGACAACATCGACGAGGTTGTACACATCATCCGCTCATCGAAGACTGGTGACGAGGCTCGCCAGCGTCTTCAGGAGCGTTTCGGACTCTCGGAGTTGCAGACAGCGGCTATCCTTGAGATGCGTCTACGTCAGCTCACTGGTCTACAGCGCGAGCAACTAATGAACGAGCACGACGAGTTGGTTAAGACTATCGACTACCTAAATGCTGTATTGGCAAATGTCGATATGCAGATGCAGATTATCAAGGATGAACTTTTGGAGATTAAGGAGAAGTATGGCGACGAGCGTCGTTCGGAAATTATCTACTCTTCGGAGGAGTTCAACCCTGAGGACTTCTACGCTGATGACGATATGGTTATCACAATCTCGCATATGGGCTACATCAAGCGTACACCACTTGCAGAGTACCGCACACAGAATCGCGGTGGCAAGGGTGCTAAGGGTAGCGCAACACGCGACGAGGACTTCATTGAGCATATCTATGTTGCATCAATGCACAATACGATGATGTTCTTCACCGAGATGGGTCGTTGCTACTGGCTCAAGGTATACCAGATTCCAGAGGGTACACGCTCATCAAAGGGTCGCGCTATACAGAACGTCATCCAGATTGACCCAGGAGACAAGGTACGTGCTTACATCAACGTTAAGAACCTTAACGACAAGGAGTTCGTAGACAACAACTACCTTGTGATGTGTACAAAGCGCGGTATCGTTAAGAAGACAACCCTCGAGGCTTACTCACGCCCACGTACTAATGGTGTGAATGCTATCGTTATTAGAGAGGGAGACCAACTTCTTGAGGTTAAACTCACCAGTGGCAATGCCGAGATTATGATTGCTGCACGCGAGGGTCGCGCCATCCGCTTCAACGAGTCTACTGTACGTCCTATGGGTCGTGTAAGTTCGGGTGTAAGGGCAATCTCTATCGAGGACGACAACGAGGTTATCGGTATGATTGCCATCGAGCCAGAGTCTAAGCAGGATGTATTGGTACTCTCGGAGAATGGCTACGGTAAGCGTACCGACTTGGAGGAGTACCGTATTACCAACCGCGGTGGTAAGGGTGTTAAGACTATCAACATCACCGAGAAGACTGGTAAACTAATCTCTATACAGGCTGTTACCGACGATAACGACTTGATGATTATCAACCGCTCAGGTCTCACCATCCGCACCTCTGCCGACCAGATTCGTGTTGCAGGACGTGCTACACAGGGTGTTAAGGTCATCGACTTAAGAGAGGGTGATGCTATCGCCTCTGTAACCGCAGTGCCAAAGACCGAGGACGAGGAGTTCGAGCAGGCACAGGTAGTGACCGAGGGTACAGAGAGCGCAGAGGTTGTAGAGACCGCTCCAGTGGCAGAGAATAGCAACGAATAGTAATATTAACATTTTAGATAACATTCTAATTATGAAGAAGTTTTTATTTTTGGTTGGTGCAATGATGATGTTCGCATTGCCTACCGTAAATGCTCAGAATGTAAACACATCAAACGAGCTTGCAAAACTTAAGAAGGTAGACCTTAGCCTTGAGAACCCTAAGAAGAATATCAAGGCTGCAACTTGGTTGGCTCACGGTAAGGCTTATACAGATGCCTACATCCTTCCTACAAAGGAGATTGGTCGTGGTGTACCAGTACAGGTGCTTCAGATGAACGTTGGCGAGCCTAAGAATATGTACGAGGGCGAGTTTCAGGGCGCACCTATGATTGTTCTTGACTATGAGTATGTAGACATCTACGTTAACCCAGCAAACTACCTTATCGAGGGTTGGAACCAGAAGAAGTCTCTTAAGGAGGGTCTTGCTTCTACCGCTATCGCATCGTTGACCAAGGCATACGAGATGGATGCTAAACTCGAGTCGAAGATTGCATCTGTAGCACTTAACCTTGCAAACGCTTTGATGCAACAGGGTGATGCTTTGAACTCTGTAGGTCGTACTTTGGAGTCTGCCGAGTGCTTCGAGTTGGCATATCGTGCTGAGAGCATCGTGCCTTCAACAACTGCTAATGGTGACAACATCTTCAACGCAGGTATGCTTGTAACTATGCACGCAGCAGGTCTTACTGGCGAGGAGGCTATGGAGAGTTTCGCTAAGGGTGAGCAGTTGTTCACAGAGGTTATCGCTAATGGTTATGCTGATGCTAATGGTCACATCTACTACTACCTCTTCCACTGCTACTATGGTCAGAAGAGCAAGAACCCAGAGGTATATCTTGCAATGGCAAAGGAGGCATTGCTTACAGGTATCAAGCTCTTCCCAAAGAACAACACTATCCTCGATGGTCTTATGCAGTTCTACACTGCAGAGCAGGGCGTAGGTGACCCAGCAGAGCTTACCGAGATGATTGAGACATCGCTCAAGAACGACCCTACAAACTACGATTTGTGGTTTGGTCGTGGTCGCGTTTACAACGCTATCAAGAACTACGACGAGTGCATCAAGTCGTTCGAGAAGTGCGCAGAGCTTCGTCCAGATGCTTTCGATGCTAACTTCTACCTTGGTTACTTCATCATCGAGAAGGCTAACGACGCTGTTAACACTTTGAATGGCAACACAGGCATCAGCTACGATGAGTATGAGGCAGAGAACGCGAAGATTAACCTTATCTACGCAGAGGCTATTCCTTGGTTGGAGAAGGCATACGAGATTAACCCATCGGATGTAGCAACTATTGAGTATCTCAACTCATTGTGCTTCCGTCTCCGCGATATGGATGGTATGATGGACAAGTACAACAAGTACCACGAGTTGTTTATGCAGACTCGCTAATCACACCATAACCGCATAACTAAAAGCGCATCCTTCGGGGTGCGCTTTTGGTTTAGGGAGATTCTATAAATTAGGTCGAGATGATTTTGTAGGCTATTTCGAGCAGATTCATTATCTCTTATGAGGGCGCAATGCGAGCATTGTAACCGAGTAAAGATAAGGAAGATGTCGAAATAGGCACAAAAGCAACCGAAA
>JAGCKG010000005.1 GCA_017647625.1 Alistipes sp.
TCGTTTTGGCGAGGCTATTTACGGTGCTGACAAAGTTCTTGAGAAGCGTAACTTCCCTCCTGGACAGCACGGTCTTGCTCGCAAGCGTAAGAAGAACTCTGAGTATGGCGAGCAGCTTTCTGAGAAGCAGAAGGCAAAGTATACTTACGGTATTTTGGAGAAGCAGTTCGCACGCACTTATGAGGCTGCTGCACGTATGGGCGGTATCACAGGTGAGAACTTGTTGAAGCTTTTGGAGTGCCGTTTGGACAATGTAGTATATCGTTTGGGTATTGCTCCTACACGTGCTGCAGCTCGTCAGCTTGTATCACACCGTCACATCTGTGTTAACGGTAACGTAGTTAACATTCCTTCATACTCATTGAAGGTAGGCGATGTAGTTTCAGTTCGTGAGAAGTCAAAGACTTTGGAGGTTATCACCGACGCATTGGCTGGTTCATCACGTAGCCGCTATGCTTGGTTGGAGTGGGACAACGCTTCTATGAGCGGTAAGTTCCTTCAGACCCCAGAGCGTGAGGAGATTCCAGAGAACATCAAGGAGCAGCTTATCGTCGAGTTGTACTCTAAGTAGTAATTTACAAACAAATTCAATATTATGGCAATATTAGCATTCCAAAAACCTGAAAAGGTCATCATGCTGGAGTCGACTTCATCGTTCGGCAAATTTGAGTTCCGTCCTTTGGAGCCTGGCTATGGTATGACAGTCGGAAACGCTTTGCGCCGTGTGTTGCTCTCGTCGTTGGAGGGCTATGCTATCACGACCGTGAAGGTTGCCGGTGTGAACAATGAGTTCGCCGCCGTTCCCGGTGTGATGGAGGGTATGTTGGAGATTATCCTTAATCTCAAGCAGGTACGTTTCATCCGCACAGTAGATAACGAGGAGGCCGAGAAGGTCTCAATCAATGTTGCAGGTGTTACCGAGCTTACAGCAGGTTATATCTCTAACTACCTATCGTTCTTCAAGGTTTTGAACCCAGAGTTGGTAATTTGCCACCTTGCTCCAGGTACAAAGATGCAGATGACCATTACCATCGGTAAGGGTCGCGGTTATGTGCCATCAGAGGAGAATGCGGGCATTGAGAAGGATGTTGACACCCTTCCAATCGACTCAATCTTCACTCCTATCAAGAACGTTAAGTACTCTATCGAGGACTACCGTGTCGAGCAGAAGACCGACTACGAGAAGTTGAATTTGGAGATTACTACCGACGGCTCGATTCATCCGAAGGATGCGTTGAAGGAGGCTGCTAAGATTCTTATTCAGCACTTTATGTTGTTCTCAGACGAGAAGATTACTCTCGACAAGGAGGAGCAGCAGGGTGTTGAGGAGTTCGACGAGAGCGTATTGCATATGCGCCAGTTGCTAAAGACAAGACTTGCCGATCAGGATTTGAGCGTTCGTGCGCTTAACTGCTTGAAGGCAGCTGATGTTGAGACTGTTGGTGATCTTGTTAAGCTTCACCGCAATGAGCTTTTGAAGTTCCGCAACTTTGGTAAGAAGTCTCTCACAGAGCTCGATGAGTTGTTAGCTACTCTCAACCTTAAGTTCGGTATGGATGTATCTATCTACAAACTTGATAAAGATTAATTATGAGACACAATAAGAATTTTAATCATCTTGGCAGACAGGCGGGCCACCGTAAGGCAATGCTTTCAAATATGGCTGTATCGCTCATTCTGCACAAGCGTATTCAGACAACTGTTGCTAAGGCTAAGGCTGTACAGAAGTTTATTGAGCCATTGGTAACAAAGTCAAAGGAGGACACTACTCACTCACGTCGTGTAGTATTCTCATATTTGAAGCAGAAGGAGGCAGTTACTGAGTTGTTCCGCACTATCGCTCCTAAGATTATGGAGCGTCCAGGTGGTTACACTCGTATCCTCAAGACTGGTTTCCGTCTTGGTGATGGTGCTGATATGTGTATTATCGAGTTCGTTGACTTCAACGAGACTTACACATTCGGTCGCGAGGCTGCAGCTCCTGTTGCAGAGGCTAAGCCTAAGACACGTCGTTCACGCAAGAAGTCTACTGACGCTACTGAGGATGCAACTGTAGTAGCAGAGAAGAAGACTGCAAAGAACGCTGCTCCTAAGGCTGCTAAGGCTTCTGCTGCTAAGGGTGCAAAGAAGACAAACGTGGGTAAGAAGATGTAATTCATCTTTTGGCGGGGCGAGAGTCCCAACCCATTCGAGATATCGTGGGAGAGTAGTAATACTCTTTCACGATATTTTTTTGTGGTTAACTACCACCTATTATGGTGGTTGAGCTATTGTAGATTACGATATTTTTACTATTTTTGCGATGTTGAATACCCTGTAATTTATAAAAATTTTAATATAGCTATGAAGAAGTTATTTTCAATGGCGTTAGTAGCCGTTATGATGTTATCTGTGTCGTGTGAACTATTGCAGACAGAGCCACAGACTCCAGCTAAAACAGAGCAGGGTATTACCTTGACATCTGCCTCTGTAATTGAGGCTCCTGCTGAAGGCGATGTATATGCAATCACCTATACTATCGATGGTGAGGGTAGTGTTATTGCTACTACCGATAACCCAGCGATGATTGACACTATCATCTCTAACGGCAATGGTCTTGTTCGTATTAATGTTACTGCTAATCCTACTGCAGAGGTACGTGAGGCAAATGTCATCATCACTTATGGCTCGTCATCAGCCTCTGTTAAGGTTACTCAGGCTGCTTCTGATGTTCCAGCTATTGAGGTGGTTACTATCGAGGCTAACCAGCTTGTTGGTAGCTACTACGGTGAGAAGTTCGCTACTGGCGTAGGTCACTACTGGATTATCCTCACAAAGGATGGTTTTGTTGACGGTTCGGCTGTTGTTGGTGGCGAGTATTTCCGTCTTGATATTTTGGCTCCTCTTACAGATGAGAAGGAGAATATTAAACTCCCTGATGGCGACTACTATTTCGATAGCGCATTGACCTACTCGACCTACACTATCGTTGATATTGGTAATACCGATTACTCTTGGGTTGATGGCGATATGAATGGTTGGGGAATGAAGTTTATTGATGCTTCGCTCACTGTTGATGGTAACCATATCGAACTTGTTGCTTTAACTGAGGAGAAGGAGTACCACGTATCGTTTGATGGTGACTACACGCTATCGCCACCATACGAGATTACAGATTATGTTTCAAGCCTTACAAAGGACACTGTTATTGATGTCTCTAATTGCTATGCATCGGCCCAGAGTTACGGTGACTACTGGGAGTGTGGTTATACCAATTGGGGTATTGAGTTTGTCTGCTACGACGGTATGAAAAACGGCACCTACGTTGTTCTTGACCTTATTTCAGACTCTGCTACCGATATTTCAGGCACTTATGTAGCATCTGGTTTCTGCACTGATGATCCTACAAAGCCCGACTTCCGTCCAGGAGTCTTCGTGCCAGGTTTCAGAGTGTCGGATGTCTCAGATTTGCTTCTTGGTTCGTTGTATATGGTCTACAAGGATGGTATGTGTGTATCTCAGGCGTCGTTGTATGATGGTACTATTACTATCACCGAGAATGGCAATGGCACTTACACAATTGTTATAGATTGCTACGACGATGCTCCAAAGCCAAATAAGATTACTCTAAACTGGACAGGTGAGATGTAGTCCTTGTTAGCACTGATGTAAATTAACGTAAAAATTAAATAACTAACTAAACTAAGACTATGAAAAAGATGAATTGGTTGATTGCGCTGTTGTCAGTGTTTTCGCTAACCTTTGTTGCTTGTGGTGGCGACGATGTGGATGATACAAAGAAGCCTACCCCAAAGCCAGAGACTCCTGTAGAGCAGAGCTTCGACATCCAGATTGAGACTATCACCTTCAACTCTGTTGAGTTTACCGTAACTCCTACAGACCTTGAGGCTGACTATTTGTGTATGCTTTACGATGCTGCTACTGTTGAGAGCTTCAGAAAGGATGAGTATGTTATCCAGACTCTTTATCAGGAGTTGGAGACTGAGGCACGCGCTAAGGGTTTGACCTTGGAGGAGTACTTGCCTGAGTTCCTTGACAGAGGTGTGTTGTCTGCTTCCTCTTCACAGCTATCTCCAGAGTCTGACTACTACATTCTTGTTGTAGGTGTTGACGCAGCAAATGGTTGTAACACTACTACTGCTCTCTTCAAGCAGAAGTTCACTACTGAGTCTGCTCCAGAGATTGAGGTTACCTTCGATGTTGAGACCACTGTTGAGGATGTAACAGCGACTATCAAGGTTACACCATCTGATAACGAGGCCATTTGGTTCCTTACTTGCTTGCCATCTGCGCAGTATGCTCAGTATTTGGATCCTTCGATGTATAATCTAACTCCAGAGCAGATTATCTTGGGTCTTGCACAGGATCAGTTGCAGCAGTTGATGAATAACGGTATGAGCATCAAGCAGGCTATCAACGCAAGTTTCCATATTGGCCCTCTTACCCTCACTGCTACGCCATTGGTTTACAATACAGAGTATACTAATGTTATTGCTGGCTTTGTTATCGATCAGGATGCAAATATCACTATTGCTACCCCTGTTACTACCACTACATTTACTACTGGTGATATTGGAGAGGTAGATTTGTCATTCGAGATTACTGTTGACAACATCGAGGCTATGCGTGCCTCTATCAAGGTTGTTCCATCTGATTTGACCCAGACATTCTACTGGCAGATTGGCGCATACGACGGTTTCTCTACTGCGGAGCAGGTTATGAACTCAGTATACCCATACGGTGGTGGTTATAAGGGTGTTCAGGACTATACTGGTGGTCCAGGTAGCCCATATAAGATGACTCTTGATGCTCCAGATACAGAGTATTTTGTCATTGCCTTTGGATATGCTCCAGGTGCAGGTATCACCACAGAGCCTACTATGGTTACTTTCCGCACATTGCCAGCACCAACGGCTGAGGAGACTACATTTGATATCACTGTAGATCAGTCATCTATTTCGCCATATAATTTTGCATTGAATATCACTGCATCACACAACACTACTTACTACTTTATTGGTGTTACACCTGCAGAGTATTTCGATGCTGAGGCTATTGTAAGCGAGTCTGATGCTATGATGGATGAGATTATTGCATACTATCGTGAGAACTACGATCCAAACTACACCGCTGCACAGGCTTTGTCGTCAAACAATTTCTATTTGGGTAGCTTCAGCAATGTGAATGTTAACCTTCTTGAGCCAAATACCACCTATATGGCATATGTTTGCGCTC
The DNA here is from genome assembly GCA_017647625.1 of Alistipes sp. GTDB lineage: Bacteria > Bacteroidota > Bacteroidia > Bacteroidales > Rikenellaceae > Alistipes. Next base: position 5,236 of record JAGCKG010000005.1, read on the forward strand.
TTGATATCAACACAGGTCACGTTGCCAAGATTCACACTTTCGAGAATATCGCTACTACCAAGTCTTTGGGTGAAGTACAGCCAACCATCGAGTATATCAAGTACTTCTCTGGTCGTGAGGAGAATGGTATTGCCTTTGGTCAGGCGGATTATACTGCAGAGAAGGCTATCGTAGTTGTTAAGTACGGCAACCTCGATAACGCACGCTCACTCTTCGATTATATGTCTGAGGGCGATACTACTGATATTATCGAGTATTCAGATAGCGAGGTATGGTCATTGGTATCAAAGTGGAATGCGGTTTCTATTAAGCAACCATACTCATTCTATGTTGTTGACTGGGAGGAGTATCAGACTATTTTGGCATACGTCAAGGATAAGTCAGGTCTTCAGGGTGGTATGATCCGTTCTCTTGCTTGCGCTACTATTGATAATAAGAGCAACATCCAGGAACTTTTCGACTTGGTTGCAGAACTTAACGCACAGTCTCAGTCTGCGACACGCTTCTCTGTCCCACAGTCGCTTGTTGTAGAGGAGTAATCGCTCCCAACGCAGAGACTATGAAATAGGTTATACCTATTATATATATAGCAATGCCCAGTCATATGGTTGGGCATTGCTATTTTATTTAAGGGAGGTTCTATAAATTAGGTCGAGATGATTTTGTAGGCTATTTCGAGCAGATTCATTATCTCTTATGAGGGCGCAATGCGAGCATTGTAACCGAGTAAAGATAAGGAAGATGTCGAAATAGGCACAAAAGCA
>JAGCKG010000148.1 GCA_017647625.1 Alistipes sp.
ATTATGGGGAAGCGCGAGCATCATTAAACTACAATGCAATGCAAAGCGCAGAATAGCGACAACGCGGACTAACGCACGACCTCATCCCCACTATCCCCAGAATACCCAGTTTCCCCACAGCGTAGCTGTCGCTTGGAACAAGCGAAACAGACACAAATCCACAGGGCAGCACAACCCAATTTCTTGTCAGAATGGTTGCATATAGAAACTGCCCCAGATGGGACATACTTGGCGTATTTCCCATTTGGGGCAATGATTGAGAGGTCGCAGATGACCCCTTATCACAAGAAATTATGACCCCTTATCACAAGAAATTACTTGTTGAGGGCTCGCCACAACATATCCTTAAGTTGCGTGATGTTTAGATTTGCAACTGATGAGATAAATATAGACTCGATGCCCTCAGGAAGGTGTGATTTCATTTGATCGATAAGTTCGTCATCAAGCATATCACACTTGGTGATTGCAAGGAGTCGCTGTTTGTCGAGAAGTTCAGGGTTGTACTGGGTAAGCTCGCCAAGAAGAATCTCGTAGTCTGCGATGATATCGTCGGAGTCGGCAGGTATCATAAAGAGTAGCACAGAGTTACGCTCGATATGACGCAGGAAGCGAGTACCAAGACCGCGACCCTCGTGTGCGCCCTCGATAATACCTGGGATATCAGCCATAACGAATGAGTGATCGTCGCGTACCGATACGATACCGAGGTTTGGTTCAAGCGTTGTGAAGGCGTAGTTTGCAATCTTTGGTTTTGCGGCAGAGACAACAGATAGGAGTGTCGACTTACCCGCATTTGGGAAGCCCACCAAGCCTACGTCTGCAAGCACCTTAAGTTCGAGGATGAATGCACCCTCGGCACCCTCCTCGCCTGGTTGTGCATAGCGTGGTGTCTGGTTTGTAGCGGTGCGGAAATGCCAGTTACCAAGACCACCGCGACCACCCTTGAGCAACACAAGTTGCTCGCCGTGCTCGGTCACCTCACCCACGACCTCGGTGTATGTCTCGCCTGTCTCCTCATCGGTAAACACCTGCTTTGCAACAGTACCAAGTGGCACTGGGATGATGATATCCTTGGCATCAGCTCCTGTGGAGCGCGCACCGTGACCATTCTCGCCATCCTCTGCAAACTGGTGACGCTTATACTTTAGGTGGATAAGAGTCCAATACTGGCTATCACCCTGAAGGATGATGCTACCACCCTTACCACCATCGCCACCATCGGGACCACCGAATGCCACGAACTTCTCACGACGGAAGTGGCACGAGCCAGCACCTCCGTGACCAGAGCGTGCAAATATCTTAACGTAATCAACAAAGTTTGATCCTGCCATACGGGATATTATATATATAAATAAGTAATACTCTATCTATTTCGGTTACAAAGGTAGTAAAAAAAGTTGAAGGAGTGTGACCTATAGATAAATTTCAGCCACAAACGCCCCTTCAACGCACTATTTTACACAATTCGAGGTATATTTATAACTGCATCACTACTAAAAGCAATATGAAAAACCTACACCAATAGAGACCACAGAACGGTTGTCGGATGCAGGCATAACCCTCTTAACCATAGGTGTTGGCAGGTAGTGATGATATGTGGCATCAGCATATAGCCTACAATTACCTATTGGCCACATCAGTCTTAAGCCAATATCCGCTGTTATTGCTATGCCACGACCAAAGTTCTCGACACCACGACTTACATACTCACCCCACTGCCATGATGGCGTAATACCGGCGTGTAGTTCAAGGTATGATGGCTTAGGTGCTGCCTCTGAGAGCATATACCACCCAACTGAGTCAGTCATAGGTGGAGTGTCAGGATAAAATAGACCATTATGGTAGTGACCAAGACTCTGCTCACTACGAGCCATTCTTCCTGAACGCCAACTAAAATGCAATGGCACAGCCACCCCACTGCCTGCAATAGGGTTACTAAAGATATACGATAGTCCCGTTCTAAAACCTAAATTGTTATAGGTATATGTGGCATAGTTTATTGCCATCCTATGTCGCGCAACATCATCTTGCACACCTACAGGGACATCTACACCATACTCTACACCCGCCTCATTATTAACTCTTTTAGGTATAGTTGTATCACTCTGCGCATAACCAACAACTGGAAGCATCAGCAACACCAACAATACTTTAATCGCACTTTTCATATTACCGGAGATTATTTGATTGCATCACAAATATACACTATTATTCACAAACATACAAATATTGTGTTGTGAAACACGCCCGCATAGTAATTAGTAATGAGAGTGAATAAAAAGTGACAGGTAAAACTTAAAAGTCATTGGTTTTTTACGGAGTAAAGGGAACTAAAGCGTCCTAAAGCGTCCTAAAGGGGAGAAAAGCGGACAAGCATCACAATTCCCCTTTCTGCCCTTTTTGCAAGTAAAGCGGACTAAAGGGGTAGTTTTCTGCGCCTAATACCAAAGGGACCAAAGAGTCCTAAAGCGGACCAAAGGGGATAAGCAACCCGCACTCCCCTTTCTGCCCCTTTCTGCCCTTTTGCAAGTAAAGCGGAGTAAAGCGTCCTTATCACGAGAAATTTCTTGTCAGAAGTGCGCAACTAACTTTATTAGGAGTAAGACTAAATTTCTTGTCAGAAGGGGTTAGATGTGGTCTCGATAAAGAAATTCGGCTGGATGGAACATACTTGACGTATTTTCCATTCAGCCGAATGATTGAGAGGCCGCAGATGACCCCTTATCACAAGAAATTAACAAGAAATTATTTCTCGAACTTAGCCTTAGCCTTCTCTAACTGTCTCTTAATTATATCCATTGAATTGTCAACCGCTTCCTCGAAGGTGAATGCACGCTCCTCAACACGAATATCGCCACCAGGGACGTGGAGTTGCACGACTACTACTTTGTTACCCTTCTCTGAGTCAGGATCGAGGCGTAGTGTCACCTCTACATCGCCTGCTCTATCATCGACAAAGCGATCCAATCTATCCATCTTCTTCTGAATGAAGTCAAGCAACTGCTGGCCTGCGTCGAATTTTACTGACTGAATCTGTACGTTCATAGGTCATAAAGTATTAAGTTATATATTATGTCCGCTACTCGCGTGGTAGCAGACTATCCTGACACCTATTGCTTGCTCTCCTCACGCGGATGTGCCTGCTCGTATACCTTCTTGAGTGACTCAATATTGGTATGTGTGTAGACCTGCGTGGTGCGTAGCGCGCTATGTCCGAGGAGTTCCTGTATCTCGCGTAGGTCGGCACCATCGTTCAACAGATGTGTGGCGAAGGTGTGGCGAAGCACGTGTGGCGAGGTCTTACCTTGTATGCCATAGCACTTTAGCTTGCGCTCCACGATACGCTGTACCGCCCTGCGGTTGATACGCTCTCCTTTCTTTGATAAAATTAGTGCTTTTTTTTGACCTATGCAAATATTTTGCGAAGAATTTTGACTAAAATACTTTTTTAGCACCTTGCCAACACTTTTTACTATCGGTTGTATGCGAACTTTATTTCCCTTACCGCGCACACGAATAGAGGAGAAATCGGATGACACATCATCCACATTAGCCTCCACAAGTTCCGAGAGACGCAGACCGCAAGTGTATAGAAGAAGCATAATGAGAGCATCGCGCAGTCGCTCGATATCGCCAGATGCGATATCCTCGCTAAGACCATCTACAACACTATCCATTCGTGTTTCAGGAACGTATGTAGGCAGACGCTTCGGGGTTTTAAACTGCTTGATTGTGCTTACTATATCGTGGGTGGTATAACCCCGCTTAAGGAGCCACTTCCAGAAACTACGCAACGAGGCAAGCGACCTGTTTACAGATGTCGCCTTGAGCCCTCTATCCTCAAAGAGGTGGACCGCCCAGTCGTTTATATCGTAACGCTTGAAGGCATCGGGATCGAACTCCTCTGCCGAAATGCCACACCACTCCAAAAAGGAGTATATATCTCGACGGTAGCCACCCACCGTATGTGGCGAGTAGCGACGCTCCGACTCTAAAATATTTAGAAACTCCTCAACCCTGTTCATAGCATTCAGGGTAGCAGATGACCCTACTTGAAAAACTTATACTGGAAGATAAGAAGATAGACCACAGCCACCGAGATATAGGCATCAGCAACATTGAATACCGCACCGAAGAAGTAGCCATCACCACCAACCAAGAAACTCAAAAACTGAGGACAGTTCTCCCATTTAAAGAGTGGTAAGTGAATCATATCCACCACCTTACCCATAAGAAAACCTGCATCCTGCGTATCGAGCAATAGACCATAGAACATACTATCCACCATATTGCCAATAGCACCCGCAAGGATAAGCACCGCGCCAACGACAACGCCCTTAGGCACTTCATCACGATGCTTTACAAGGTAACCGATACCGTAGATAAGCAGACCTATCATCACGATACGGAAGAGACTAAGGATAAGTTTACCCCAGTCTACAGCACCCTCGCCAGAGCCGAGTTGCATACCGAATGCGAAGCCGTTGTTCTCAATGTAGCAGAGGTTAAACCACGAAAAGACCTCAATCTTATCGCCAACCTCAAGGTTAAAATGCACAAGCATCTTAACAACCTGATCTATAACAACAAGCAATATTGTCCAAAACGCAACTTTATAACCCGCAGGGATATTTTTTAGAGTCATAACATCAAATTTAAAGTTTGCAAACAGATAGCACAAAAGTAGTCAATATTTTTGAAATTGGCAAGAGAAGCAAGAAAAGTGAAAACTGAAAACTGAAAACTGAAAGGTAAGGTGCGCTTCGCGCGAGATTATAAAGGGGCAAAAGCGGCCAAAAGGGCCAAAGAGGCCAAAGAGGCCAAAGAAAAAAATTTCTCAAAAAGGCGTAGCCTTTTAACCATTATTAATTACTCCCTACTAATTACTAATTATTTTTCTCTCCTTTAGGCCTCTTAGGCCCCTTTGGCCCCTTCAGCGCAGCTGTCGCTTGGCACAAGCGAAACAGACATAAACATTCCGGGCTGCACAACCTAATTTCTTGTCAGAAGGGGTTAGATTTGGCTCTGACACGAAAAATGGCGGATGGGACATACTATGCGTATTTCCCATTCGCCAGTTTGAATGAAGAGTCAAAGATGACCCCTTATCACAAGAAATTAAATCTCGCCCTCGCCACGAAGATCCTCAACCTCCGCCTTAGCAGTCATTGTCTCAACTGCTACGCGCTTCATCTTGCTCTCACGCTGAGTCATCTCTGGTGTGCGCTCTGCGTCGAAAGTAGTTGGGTCAAGCTCGCCGTTGATAGCGTCAACAACGAATACATATGCTGCGTTGTTACCCTTAACCTTAGTCTCAACGCCTGTCTCACGGCTACGAGCGATAGCACCTGCAAGTGCTGACTCCCACTTACCATCTACAGAGTTGTCGCTGAACTTAACGCCAGAGAACTGACCCTCTACAGCACCCTCAATCTCAGCACCCATAGCAAGCTGTGAAGCGATAGCCTCGTACTGCTTGTCGCGCTTAAGGATAGATGTGATAAGCATATCGTTCTTGAACTCATACTTGTTCTGATCGATAGAAGTAACCATAACAACGTAGATTACGTTCTCGCCATAGAAGTACTTCTTAGCACCAAGCTCTGCATCGTATGCCCAGATAGCAATCTGACGTGAGTTGTCGATACCACGAACACCACGCTCACGACCCTGCATAGCAACATAGTCATTGCGGTTAGCAGTAGATACAAGCACCTGATACTGAGCAGCGTTAGCAGCCTCGTTGAAAGAGTCTGCATTGTCGCCAGCAGCAGCCATAAATGCCTCAACGCTATTTACGATATCGTTGTTTGTCTTCTCGCTTGCCTTAACGCTCTTGTTAACGTCTGCAGTAAGGACGAAACGCTCTACATCACCAGTCTTGGTAATCTTTGCAACAGCTGGCTTGTGGTTGTAAGAGATAACTACGATATCACCAACCTTTGTGCCGATGAAGTTCTTAGCCTCGCTCTCGTTCATACGAACCATCTCGCGAGTATCAGTTGCAGTCTCAACAGCCTCCTCAAGCTTAGTGAAGTCACCACCTACAGCCTTTAAAGCCTCAACCAACTCGTTAGCCTTAACTACGTTGTCAACAGTAGCAACCTCGAACTCGTATGATGCAGGAACCTTAACATCTGAAACGATGTAGCTTGCAGTCCAAGTATTATCCTCGAATACTGGACCATAGTGCTTTCCAGCCTTAACAGCATCAGCAACCTTTGCATCAAGTGCGCTGAAGAGCTTGTATGCGTCAGACTTACCACCGATAGCGCGTACAGCCTGCTTGATAGCGTTAGTGTCGCCCTTAGCCTCCTTAACGTTCTTATCCACAGTCATAACCTGCTCCTCTACAGCCTTCATATCATCGGCAGTAGGAGCGATCTCGAAGGTTACATAACGCAATGTACGAGCACCGTAGTTCTTATTCTCTACCTTATTAGCCTCGTAGTAAGCGTTAATCTCGTCCTCGGTAACCTCAACCTCTGGCATAGACTTGTAAGGAACCATAAGGTAGCGACCATCGAAAGTGAAGTTTGCGTTACGCAAAGACTCCTCAACCTCAAGACGGTTAACATAGTTACCAGCAATGTAAGCCTCTGTAAACTTCTCGTATGAAAGGTTCATATCGAGAGTTGCAAGGTTAGCAACCCACTGGTTCTGAATCATCATCTTGATCTGATCTGCTGGCCAGCCATACATCTGATACATTGCTGCAGCCTCCTCGCTAAAGATCTTAGCATAAGCCTTGATATCGCCATCAGCGACACCCAAACCTACTGCCTCAAGAGCTGGGCGAGTGTAAAGGTTGTAGATTGCAGTCTGCATAGCATAGTCAGACTTTGCATCATCAGCAAGGTTTGCCTCACGATACATCTCGAAGTACTCAGCATACTTTGATGCCTTAACCTCATCACCATTAACTGTCATAACAGTTGTATCCTCTGGCATCTGAGCACCACGATTCTGCATAGAGAGCTGATCGCCAAGGATAAATGCTACAAGTACAAGGCCAATAAGTATTGAAAGTACTAGGCCGAACTTGGTTCTTAGTGTGTTTAATGTTGCCATAAAAATTTATTTTTTGTCATTGATTTCTTTTAAACCCCCAAAGATAGTAATTTTTTATTTAATATCACCAATATAGAGCAAATTATTTACAATGTACCTCTACAAGGTCGAGTCGAGAACTCTCGCGTCGCAAAATCTTGATAGAGAACTGCTCGTTATCAAGCACCTCACCCTCGTGAGGAATAGATCCGTGTTCGGCGATGATATATCCCGCCAAAGTATCGTACTCATCACTCTCTGGGATGCCAAGAGAGTACTCCTCGTTAAGGTACTCAACCTCAAGGCGTGAGGAGAACTGCCAAGCGCGCTCGCCAATGCTCTTTTCGACCAACTCCTGCACATCGTGCTCGTCCTCGATATCGCCAAAAATCTGCTCCAACACATCCTCCAACGATATGATACCCGCCGTACCGCCATACTCATCAATAACCACAGCGATGCTCGCCTTGCGCTTGGTGAATGTCTCCAACATCGCCTGCAAAGGCATAGTCTCGGCTACATATATGGTCTTTATAAGGATATCAGAGATAGACTGCGGATTCTCAAAAAGGCTCTTCGAGTTTACATATCCGATGATATTGTCTATGGTGTCGTGCCATACGAAGATACGCGAGTAACTTGTCTCCACGAAACGTACTGTAAGTTCCTCAACAGTAGTTGTTTCAAGGTCTACAGCCTCGATATCAACACGCTGAACCATACAATCACGCACCCTCAAATCGGCAAAGTCCAAAGCATTCTGGAAGAGACGTATATCCTCCTCATCCTCCTCATCTACGGCTATATTATCCGCCTCGACAAGCGACGCAAGGTCATCACGATTGAACTCCGTAGGTTCGGCTCTGTTCTCCACTCGTGTACCCATAAGTCGCAACAACAAATAGGATAACAACGTGGTAAAACGTGTCAACGGATATAATATAATATAGAAAAGGTATATTATAGGTGCGAAGACTCGATAGTAAAAATTCGGATTATATCGCACCACAGTCTTTGGGATATACTCGCCAATAAAGATGATGATAACGGTAGATATAATCGTCTGCAACAGTGCATTCTCTATGCCCAACGCAACAAGCATAAGTTTCGACATAGACATAGAGTAGATAACAAGTGCGATGTTGTTACCCACAAGGATAGTCGTGATGTAGTTGCTTGAGTTGCGCGAAAAGAGTTCAGCAATATGGTTGAACATAAAGTTCTGCTTACGGTCAATCTCCTCCCTAAGTCTATTACGACCCAAGAAGGCGATCTCCATACCAGAAAAGAATGCCGAGAAGACGAGCATCACGGCTATGGTTATAACTATCGAAAAAGTCTCTTCACCCATCTATATTGACATTATTTTGCTCTACGGCTTCACAACCTTATCGCCACTAGCATCCGCATTGAGTTCCACCTTTGTTGGTTTATCACCCACGCCATTCTGCTTGGAAGCACCACGCGCAGGTTTGTTCTCTGGACGCATAGCGCGATCCGAGGTTGGAGATATTGGATTGCGACTATTGGCATCGAGTTGCATTGTTCCAACAGGTTTCATAGGATCTGTTGGACGCACCGTATTACTATTGTTTGGCGTTGGAGCAACGAAGTTTGGTCGAGTGCGCTCCTCTCTTCCCTTGATATTAGAGGCATCCTTCGCAGGTTTGCCACCCTTATTGCCACTTCTACTCTCGCGCTCTGCGGTCTCCTCCTCCTTTGCCATCTTTATCACATCTCGCTTGGTAGTGTCGCTCTGCTCCGACTCGCTAAAGTCGAACTCTATCTCTGAACTATATCTGCGGAAATGGATATTCTTCAAGTCGTCATCTGCATCAAAGCCTACACCGAAGTGCCAGCCATCCGACTGCAAGACCTTGGTATCTACGTTAGAGTATATCTTCTTGGTTGTTGCATTCCAGAACAACTGCTGTGTATACACCTCCGTAAGACCCTTTACCGTTGTGTCACCCTCCTCACGGTCGCGACGTATAACCACTACGTTACCCTTTGCCTCCCACAACTTCTGACGCTCATAGTAGATGGCATAGTTGGCTGTAATCGTTACCTCGGGTAGCGACAAAGAGTCGGTATAGGTTGTCATTTCAATACCGCGACGAAACTCCTGATATGGATTGGTAGCCAACCTATATCCCTCCATAAGCGGAGAGGTAAAGGTATAGGAGCGTTTACCATTCTCCATCATTGTTATCGTGCGATTTTCGCTCGACTCCGTCATCAGAGTCTCATTATCGTATAGTGTAGTATTAGGTTTCTTGCCACAAGAGAATAGCAATGTAGCACTCCCCACAATGGAGAGTGCTATCACTGCATATCGTTTAATTCTCAAGAACATATCTCTTGGATAGACTTAAACCTTTTTTAGCGGTAACGAACAGTTGTTGTCTGACCCTTAGCAAAACCGCAAAGGATAGTGTAGCGGTCGCCAGATGCCAACTCCGCGAAGAAGCACTGCTCCTGTGGAGGGAACGCGGCACGATAAGCGTTCATCAACTGCTGTGCAGCCTTCAATACCTCTGGCTCATCCTTAAGAAGGTTTGCAGCCTGTGCCATAGCATCGTATGCTGCCCAGTATACTGTTGTACCACCAACCTTATCCTCTGGGCAAGGTGTAGATGCGTAGCACTGACCAAGGATGAAGTATGAGTAACCATTCTCTGGGTTGATACCGCGCAACTCACGAGCAGCCTCAGCAGCAGCGTTGTAGTTCTGTGCGCTGATCTCGATAAGAGCGATCTGAACATACAAAGGTTCCTTACGAGCAGGATCAGCCTCTACAGCCAACGCCTCACGCAAGTACTTCAAAGCCTTATCGTTCTCGCCACGGTTCTGGAAGCCCTGTGCAAGGAAGAGCGCAGTCTCAGAAGATGGATTGATAGCGTAATATTTCTCAGTTGAAGCGAAGAAGAAGTCGCTTGAACACTGGGCGCGTGACATAAGAGCCACAGCCTGTGCCAAAAGTGCAGTGTTGTCTGGGTCAGCCTCAAGCTTTGCAGAGAACAAAGTCTCAAGGTTGTCGCAACTTGCAGCACCACTTGTACCAAAGCTATTCTCGAAAATCTCCTTATACTGCTCATCCTCCGCAGATACCTCTGCGAACAATGGAGAGAGACGCTCATACTCTGAAAGTACGATGTCGCTTGTTACATTGTCATCATACTCATAGTCCTCGCAAAGGTACTTGTAGTATGAAGCAACGATATCAAGGTTTACACGACCAGCCTCGATACCAGCATCTACAGCATCCTTCAAACCAGAGCGAAGCAATGGACGGTCTGTAGTGCAGTAACGGAGCATATCACGAGCCTTCATATCGAGGATATAGTCCTTACCATTCTTCTGGTGGTTACCGAAGTAAACAACACGCTGGTCGTAGATAAAGAGTACAGAGTCGATGAACATACGACGCTGCTCAACGCTACGAGCGCGCTGTGCCTTGTTCTTGTAGATGGTTACACCACGAGCAAATGTCTGCTGTGAAGCCTCTGGACACTTCTCCAAAAGCACCTGGAAGTAGTGTGCAGCACGGTTGAAATCCTTTGCATCAATAGCCTCCTTAAGGTAGTTGCTGGCAAGGATATTCTCCTGACGCTCCTCTACAGTTGAGCCCCACTTACCATAAACCTTGTCGTCGCTAAAATCCTGTGCCGATGCGCTGAAGCCTACGAACATCGCTACGGCAGCCAAAAGAAATTTTACGCTTTTCATAAATTGTAGTTAGTTTTAAATTTTATAATTTTGTTTATGTTCTTCACTCTTGGGTTCTGTTAGTCGTACTTCTGCTGTACAAACCAGTAGTCGGCAGTATCGGCAGAGAATAGCGAGAAGCCTATTGTAACCTTGAAACTATTCTGCTGTACAAGACCCACCTTCTTGGCATCAATCTGTAGAGGGTTCTTTGCCGACATACGACCATACTCAAAGCCGATGTTCATAGTTGATATACCCCATATCTTAAGTGGCATACCCAAACCTGCAGTCACTGCAAAGGTATTAATCTTCTGACCACCAAATGTTTGATAGTAGTTACCAGTGCGAACACCCACACGGTAGGCAATACGATTCAGGTAGTTACGCACATCGTTCGAGCGAGGAGTAAACTCCATACCGAGTTTTACGGTGTGTGTATCAGTGTAGCGCACATCTACAGTCGCAGGAGTCGTATTCTCCTGATAGCCAACATTATCGCTACCCCACGAAGCATAGAGATAATCAGCGCCCCACGCCATCTTTCTATTACGGAAGAACATACCCACTCCTACTTGATGTGGCACACGCAACTCCAAAGCATCGATTTCTTGACGAATAGGGTTTGCCTGAATGCCATTTATCACATTGTCGGTATAGACATAGTTCGACTTTTCAGGGTTTAACTTACCACCAAAGTCGTATGTAGCACCGATAGTAAAACTCTTTGTCTCGGTAAGCACTGGACTCCACTGCAGGCCCATCTGGAACTTGATATTGTTAACGATGTAGTTATCAACGCCTTTTGTCGAAGCGTATACACCCGAGCCAGTAACGACATTTGTTGCTGTAGCCTCGTAGGTGCGTGTTACGTTACCCCAATAATACTTCGCAGCAACACCGATAGAGAATTTCTGCCAAGGAGCCCAACCCAACGACAACTTCACCTCGCTGATATCGCCCTCGCCATCGTGACCATAGCGTACACGACCGATATCTGCCCAAGTATCCTCGTTCTCATCGGTAGTCTTAATCTTGTATCCAACGCTACTATATGGCGCAACGCTGAACGACAAACCTACTCTCTCTGCCAAAGGAAATGTAAGAGCGATACTGTGAATGTTTGCAGTGTTGTAAACCGTCATCGCAGGTGTAGAGGATGCAACACCCTCAGCATTATACTTCTTCTGGCTATTACGGAAGTGTGTGCCATCGAAGCCCACATCGAAGAGGAAACTCTTCTGTGGCGCGATGCTTGCCGCTGCTGGGTTTTGAACATTTATCTCACCATAGTTTCGTACTGCAATACCCATACCACCCATACTACGCATCTGCGCAGAGCCAGGAGTAAGTAACTCACCCATACCATACATCGAATATGGCGAGTAGGCATTGATACTACTTGTCTGTGCCGAAACCGTAAGTGGCATCAACAAAAGCAACATCAACACGAAAAATATATTTCTATTCTCTCTCTGCATTGTATCTCAAAATTGTGGTAAGTCCGTAAATTAACGGCTCACAGTCTGCAAATATCGTATTTTTAATTCTCTTTACAAAATATTTTGCGTCGCCACCGGTAAAAATTATGCGTTTTTTATCATTTTCTTTAGAAAATGCCTCCACATAACCCCTTATTTCGTTCTCAACGCCTCGCATTACACCCTGTTCGATAGCCTCAACGGTTGTGCGACCATACTCCAAAACCTCATCGGTAGGTTGGCATAACGGCAAGCAAGCGGTATAGTCGGCAAGCGCACGAAAACGTGTTGTCACACCCGGAGAGATATTACCTCCGCGATACTCTCCGTCAACAACATAGTCTATGGTTATTGCCGTACCAAAGTCCACAACCATAACATCGCTATCGGGCGACATTGCCCACGCACCCACTGCCGCAGCGAGTCTATCTGCACCCAAAGTTTGAGGTGTGTGGTAGCCATTTTTGATTGGTATAGGCGTGGTGGCTGGCACGAAGAGCAATACCCTTTCAACATACCCTTCAACCATCGCCTTTAGGCTATCGCCATCACCTCTTGTAGTCGAGATAATAGCCGAACATATACCCTGATATTGCATCACTATATTCGACACAATATCCGCGCTAAGGTTTTCTGCCACAGTCTGATAGACAACTCTATCACTCTCCACCACGACAACCTTCGCCCTGCTATTTCCTACATCAACAATTAGATACATACTCTTCTATTTACTCTCTTCACCGTTTGCCGTACGCGCCAACGAGCGTAACATCTCCACACCCTCGGCAATTGAATATATCTTTCTAACGGTCATCGACAGGCGATTATTATACTGCTTAACAACAAATCTATCAGGCTCCGACACTACCCTACGAAGCATATTGAGGAAGGTGTCGGTCTTAAAGAATGGCGAGTTGTTATCGCCCACGAAGCGCACAATCATCAATCCATTCTTAACCTTAACGTGTTCCATACCGAGGTTTATAGCCTCACGACGCAACTTAACCACATCCATAAGTTCCCTCACAGGCTGTGGCACAGCACCAAATCTATCCTGCAGGCGTACCACCAAAGCATCAAACTGCACATCATCACGCATAGCATCTATCTCGCGATAGAGGCGCAACTTCTCGCTCTGCGAACGCACATAACTATCTGGAATTGAAGCATCAATATCGATATCGATGGTAGCATCATCCACAAACGAGATATCGCGCATAGCATCGTTCTCCGCCTGCGATAGCCCCGACGTATCGAGACCCTCGGCACGCAACTCCGAGATAGCCTGATTCAAGATTTTCTGATATGTTTCAATACCTACATCGGCAATAAAACCACTCTGCTCCGCACCGAGCAGATTACCCGCACCACGGATATCAAGATCCTGCATTGCGATATTAAAACCCGAACCCAAGTCCGAAAACTCTTCGATAGCCCTCAACCTACGGCGCGCATCATCACCGATAAGTTCATTCGGAGGCGATAGCAAGTAGCAAAAGCCCTTTCTATCCGAACGACCAACACGACCACGCAATTGGTGCAAGTCACTTAGACCAAAGCGGTGTGCATCATTGATAATGATAGTGTTAGCATTCGCAATGTCGATACCGTTCTCGATAATCGTCGTTGCCACCAACACATCGAACTCGCCATATATAAAATCCATTATCAATTTCTCAAGTTGCTCGGCAGGCATACGTCCGTGACCTATAGCCACACGAGCCTTTGGACATAGGCGCGTAATAAGACCTTGAATAGTTGTCAAGTCCTCAACGCGGTTATGCACAAAGTAGACCTGACCACCGCGCGACAACTCCTCCTCAACGGCATCCTTAATAACATCCTCAGAGAAGACGTGCGACTCCGTTACAATCGGTTGTCTGTTTGGTGGCGGGGTCGATATAATCGACAAATCGCGCGATCCCATAAGCGAGAACTGCAGTGTTCGAGGAATTGGCGTTGCCGTAAGCGTCAAGGTATCTACCGCAACGGACAACTGCGTAAGTTTCTCCTTTGCTGCTACACCAAACTTCTGCTCCTCATCGATAATCAGCAGACCCAAGTCGTGAAACTCCAACTGCTTAGATAGCAATTTATGAGTACCGATAAGAATATCTATCTTACCCGACTTCAGTTCCTCGATAATTCGACGTGTCTCCTTCGCTGACTTTGTTCTATTGATATACTCCACCGTTACGGGCAAGTCGCGCAGACGCTCCGAGAAGGAGCGGTAGTGTTGCAAGGCAAGGATTGTCGTTGGCACAAGGACTGCCGTCTGCTTGCCATCGCACGCCGCCTTGAAGGCTGCTCGTATCGCCACCTCGGTCTTACCAAAGCCCACATCGCCACAGAC
>JAGCKG010000149.1 GCA_017647625.1 Alistipes sp.
AGGGATGTTCTATAAATTAGTATAAAAGTTTTCGTTGTTTCGGAAATTCTATTTCGGTTGCTTTTGTGCCTATTTCGACATCTTCCTTATCTTTACTCGGTTACAATGCTCGCATTGCGCCCTCATAAGAGATAATGAATTTGCTCGAAATAGCCTACAAAATCATCTCGACCTAATTTATAGAACCTCCCTGAAAAAAGAGGCTATCCTACAATCGTGGGACAGCCTCCTTGCTTATAATCTTGTGTAACAAGTGCCTGATTAAGCCATCTCAGATGCGAGCTTTGCGAAGTCATCAGCAGAGATAGCCTTCTCTGTGATCTTCACCTTGCCACTAATGTACTCAACAACCTTCTCCTCGAAGAGCTTCTCGTAGATCTTCTGAAGCTGCTCCTTGTTGTCCATAATCTGCTTTGCGAAGTTCTCAAGCATATCTGCTGGTGCAGATGGCATACCATACTGTGCGAACTGCATCTGTGCGAACTGCATAGCCTCAGCCTTTGCCTCCTCTGGAGATACCTTCAAGTCGCCCTCAGTGATGAAATGCTTCTGTAGGTAGTTCCAAGTGAACATCTTGATGAATGCACCGAAGTCCTTCTCGATCTCCTCGCGTGAGAACTTACCCTCGTTGATAACATACAACCAACGCTTCAAGAACTCCTCTGGCATCTGGATACCAGCCTTCTCGATAACGTAGTCGCGGATAGTGTTGGTAAACAAGAAGTCGCACTCGCGCTTAAGCTCTGCCTCGATCTGCTCGTCGATGAACTTCTCGAACTCCTCCTCATTGTTTACATTGCCTGCAGGGAATGCCATCTTGAAGAACTCCTCGTTAAGCTCTGGATCGCTGAAACGACGAATCTTGGTAATCTCCAACTCGAACTCTGGCTTTACAGATGCCAACTCCTCCTGCTTAACGCCAAGGATAGAGGCACGCTGCTCAGGCTTCTTGTAGAGCTCCTCGATGTTTACAGTGGTCTTGTAACCAACCTTCTTGCCCTTCCATACCTTGCGCTCCTCCTCTGTCATAGAGATAAGACCTACGTATGCCTCCTCGATACGCATATCGCCATTGTCAAGGGTTACGTTCAATGCCTCGTCATCAGCAACCTTGTCTACCTCTACCAAGCGACCGTAACGGCGAAGGTAGTTAGAGCGGTAGTCAGTACGCATCTTCTTGTCAACCTTGATCTTGTTGTATACAACCTTATCCTTTGCAGTGAACTCAACATCAATCTTTGGAGCCTCACCGAACTCGAATACGAACTCGAACTCTGTGCCATTCTCGAAGTCGAAAGCACCCTGCTCCTCTGATGGGATGATATCACCTACATAGTCGATATTCTCGTTCTTCAAGTACTCAAATACTGAGTTTGAAGCGAGGTGGTATGACTGCTCTGCAACGATGTGCTTGCCATACATCTTCTTAACGATGCCCATAGGTACCATACCTGGACGGAAGCCTGGAACATTAGCCTTACGCTTATACTCCTTCAACTGCTTCTCTACTGCCTGACCATAGTCAGCCTCACCAACAACGACCTTAACGATTGAAACGCCACCGTCGCGCTGCTCTCTTGTAATGTTCATAGTCTCTATATTTTTTTGTTATTGTATTTCTTTCCTTATATTTATATAGAAAATCGCGCAAAGATATATAAAAAACTCTTAACCCGCAAATTCTTTGTTATTATTTATGTTTTTTGTATCTTTGCAATCGTAACGATTGTTCCCCTACAGCAAGGCTATGCTATACCGATAGTCTCAAGGGGGATAAAGTCTGGTGCTATGTCGCTTTATAGTGTCGTGGTGCTAACCCAATTGTTTGCAGAACGAAAAATCTGTAGGTTAAAATGATATTTGATGTTGCGCGACATAGATTCTCTGAAGGACTGTTAACGCTATTGCTCTTCGCGGTGATGGCTGCGGCGGTTGCTATCTCCGCAGGCGATATTGTGCCTATGGAGGGCGGTGCGCCTTTGCGAGGTTTTGTCGACGGCATAACGATGGAGTATCCGATACTCTCGGCATTGGCAATGTTGCCAATTGTCGTATATGCGGGTCTGCGCTATTCGCGTGCTGCGGTGCGTGTAGGTATCTACTCGGCATCGTCGCTCGCCCCTGTGGCATTGGCGGGTATTGCGATGTTCGCCTGCACCTCGGTGTCGGACTACCTCTCGATGATGGTGATAGTCTTGCTTATGTCGGAGGTGTTGGGTCGTCTGCTATACTGCTTTGGGGCGAATATGCGCATCGGCTTTCTCTTTACATCGATGTTATCGTTAGGTGCGATACCTCTTGTGGATAGTTCGTTGATACCATTGGTTCTCGCTCTGTTGCTGATAGTTGTCGTGGTGCGAGGTACACTGCGTGAGGCTATTATCTCGATTACAGGTGTGGCATTACCAACGTTTGTATATTGCTATATTGTCTGGCTCCTTGGAGGTGACTTCGATGTCGCCTTTATGGATGTCTGGAGTGTAGATAATGCCGTTGCGCAACATAGTGCGGTGCTTGCCTATCTCTCCATCCCGCGCCTTGTATTCTTGGGTTTGACGCTCTTTGCGAATATATGTAGCATCATTGTCTACCGTAGTGTGAAGGTGACGTTGGTGGACTCTGCGCGCATCACTTGGCGACTGCTTATCGCGCTCGAGGTGTTGCTTGTTGCAATGCTCCTTTTGATGCCATCGGCATCGCCTGCTGTGGTCGCAGTATTGGTGCTTGTGATGACTATGATGATGCCACAACTCTTTATTCGCATCGATGTCTATGCGGCTACTATTGCCTACCTTATTTGGGTGGTTTCAGCCCTTGCTACTATCTTCTAAATCATACTTTTTGTATTCCTTTTTAGACTACCGTTTGGTCTATTTTCTAATAGGGGTTATCTCGTCCGCTTGTTGTACCCTGTCGATTTTGTGTGATTTTGCTTAATGTGCAGATAATAAGTAATATAACGCCAAAGTCATAAACGTGTGATTATAATTGCTGAAAAAGTATAAGAAAATTCTATGGGTATTTTGGCTATTTTGGGGTGTTTTGAGTGAAAAAAGTGCTTATATATATTGTGTTTGAAAAATTTTTAGTATCTTTGCGGGCAATTTCTTCGGAAATGAAATTGAAACAATTAACAAAAAATTAAAAGGACAAAATTTTTTAAGAGATGCCAACAATTCAGCAGCTTGTAAGAAACGGTCGAGTGTCTATGGTGGAGAAGAGTAAGTCTCCAGCACTCGCTGCGTGTCCTCAGCGTCGTGG
>JAGCKG010000150.1 GCA_017647625.1 Alistipes sp.
AGGACTTGCCTTAGCTCCAACTATGTCCTAATAAGAAAAATTACTTCTTCTTATGACGATTCTTGCGAAGACGCTTCTTACGCTTGTGCGTCGCCATCTTATGACGCTTGTGCTTCTTTCCGTTTGGCATAATTATATAATTTTAAAAGGTTTGTCAATTATTTCACCTCACCTGCAAAGCTCTTAGCTGGCTTGAATGCAGGAATGTTGTGCTCTGGAATAGTGATAGTTGTATTCTTAGAGATATTGCGAGCAACCTTCTCAGCACGCTTCTTGATGATGAAGCTACCGAAACCGCGCAAGTACACATTCTCACCCTTAATCATAGCGTCCTTAACGCTATCCATAAACGCCTCAACGATAGCCTGCACCTGTACCTTCTCTACACCGGTTGACTTTGCAATCTCGTTTACGATATCTGCCTTTGTCATAGTTGTAATTATTTATTTTTAGTTGTTTTTTTAGTAAAAATTCTAAGCAATATTTTCACGCTAAAATTCTCATTTAGGCAAAAATGTTCGCAAATATACGGCAACTTTGTAAAATATGCAAGCAAAAACGAAAATAAAAATCGTTTTTTAGACTCACAACGCCCTGTACAGCAACAAACAAACTACTATCTAAAGCTATTTAGAGCCGTTGCCAAACCCTCTACAGCCTGATCAAGACCCTGCTGAATTTTCGAACCAAGCATCATTCGCATCATCATATTTAGTTCGGCGTGAAGCACCATACGGATACGAGTATCGCGCTCAGCAACCTCCTTAAGCTGAATCCAGAAACTGAAATCGATAGGCAGACCACCCTCGCCAGCAACAATCTTAACGTGCTTATTCTCAACCTTCTCTGCAATACGCAACGACACCTTCATACCCTTGACCTTGAACGAGCAACTATCCTCCGTAGCCTCCCACTCCTCAACCTTATCCTGAATGGCTGGTGTCATAAGATCCATACGCGAAATGATAGGGAATATCAACGACGCTGGATGGTTTATCTGCTGTTGTTTTGATTCGTACTTCTCCATAGTTTAACTCCTTTATCTTTGAAAAACGTGCAAAGGTAGTCAAAATTACCTAATTACAAAACGACGAGCATCCTGTGATACAATCTCAATCTTTACAACCATCGTATCATCCGGAAGCAACGCCTCAATCTTCTCGGGCCACTCCACCAAGCACAACTCGCCGGAACTTAGATACTCCTCCGAGCCGAAGTCAAGTGCCTCCTCGATGCGCTCAATGCGGTACATATCGAAGTGGTATATTGTACGAACACCCTCATACTGATTTACAATCGCAAATGTTGGACTTGTGACATCATCCTCCGCACCAAGCAATCGCGCTATGCGACCAATAAGCGTGGTCTTACCCGCACCCATAGGTGCATCGAACGCAACCACAGTGCGACCCTCAAGCGAGTCGATAACCGCCTGAGCAACCTTATCCAACTCGTCCAATGAGTTAATCTCAATTACTTTCTCCATTATATTATTAGTTTGTTTTAATCAATATTTATATATATTTGACATCTAAACTTTCTTGTCAGAAGTGGTCAACTGTGAAAATGAGGAATTTTCAGTCAAGCCAGATGCCACACATTGCCGACTTCTATTTTCTGCACGCCTCGTATTTATCGCTCAACCAGAATTTCTTGTTAGAAGCGGTTAGCTGTGAAGCTGGTCGCAGGCTGAAAATCCGCAGTTTACCAAGCGTAAATGAGGAATTTTCAGGCAAGCCAGATGCCGCAGATGACCGCTTATCACAAGAAATTTATCTATTCTTAGGTCTAAGCACCACAAATGGCACCATCATCTCCTCCATTGAGATACCACCGTGCTGGAATGTATTTTTATAGTATCGTATATACTTATTGGCATCGTTGTTATATACCAAGAAGTCGCGGTTGTAGGCGAAGATATAACTCGACGTCAGGCGACCCGATGGAAGTTGAATATCCTCGGGGCGTGTCACCTCGTATACCTCGCGCGCGTTATACATTAGATTACGACCCGTCTTATAACGCAAGTTTGCCGAGGTCTCCCTATCGCCCGTAACTCGCACAGGGTTATCCACGCGGATAGTACCGTGATCCGACGTGATAATCACCTTATGACCGCGCTCTGCAAGGAGTTTTAACATTGTATACAACTCCGAATGCTCAAACCACGAACGTGTAAGCGAGCGGAACGAAGCCTCGTCGTCGGTCAAATCGCGGATGATATCAGTCTCGGTGCGCGCGTGAGAGAGGATATCGAGGAAGTTATATACAACAATCGAGAAATCAGCATCGTAGAGTCTGCTCATATTATCGAGCATCCTACGTCCCGCCTCCGGGCGCACCAACTTATCAAACGTAAGGCGATGGTTGCGTCCCGATTGCTGAAGCAGACGTCGCACAAACTCCTCTTCGTACATATTCTTGCCACCATCCTCGTTGTCGTTAAACCACTTATCGGGCATAAGTTTATCGATAGCAAGAGGCATCAAACCCGCAAAGAGTGCATTACGCGCATACTGCGTTGCAGTAGGCAAAATCGAGCAGTACAGGTCGTCAGTTGCAATGTCGTAATAGCCACGCAACATAGGCTCTATCACACGCCACTGGTCGTAGCGCATATTGTCAATCACGAAGAGCGTAACCTTACCTCCGTTATCTACCTCTGGCAAGATACGACGACGCATCAACGTATGCGACATCACAGGTATTTCACTCTCCTCAACTCTCTGATTTATCCAATTATAGTAGTTCCTGCGAACGAACTTCGAAAACTCCTGATTAGCCTCATTTTTCTGATATAGCAACACCTCGCCAATGCTCTTATCGCTCGACGATGACAACTCTATCTCCCAGCCCACAAGTTTGCGATACAAAGCGCACCAATCCACAAAGGTCGAGGCACTCTGTTGCTGTGCCGAGATACGTCCGAACTCCTGCCTGTAGTCGGCGGTTGTCTGTTCGGTAACAAGTCTCTCGGAGTGGAGATTTTTCTTTATCGAAAGCAGTACCTGATTGGGGTTTACTGGTTTGATAATGTAGTCTGCGATTTTCGAGCCAATCGCCTTATTCATAATGTTTTCCTCCTCCGATTTTGTTACCATAATAACAGGCAACGAGGGGTGCATCTCCTTGATTAGTGGCAAGGTCTCAAGACCCGTCATTCCGGGCATCATCTCATCCAAAACCACAAGGTCATATGCCGAGTTACGAAGCATATCTATAGCATCGTAACCATTGTTGCAGGTATCAACCTCATAACCCTTTGACGTTAGGAACATAACGTGAGGCTTGAGCAAATCTATTTCGTCGTCAACCCAAAGTATCTTATTCATAGCACTCTTATTTCTTGTTGTATAACGCCCCTACGACATATTTAATTGTGGGATAACTATTTTTTAGTTGCTCGTCGACCTTATCCTTTGCACACCATATGACCTTTGCTATACCCTCCTCGCGCTGTGGAGTGACCGCACCTGCATCTGCTCGCATCCTCCACCACGAGGTACGTTTTAACTCCCAACTGCCGTAAGTATCGTATGCGTGCCACGTCACCGCAATAGGTTCATCACCAATAATTTCTGCCACCACACCTGTCTCCTCCTCAACCTCTCGCAGGGCAGCGACACTCTCGCTCTCGCCAGCCTCGATATGTCCCTTTGGAAGATCCCAACGATTACGCAACTCTATCATAAGCAGTTGCTCATCGTCACTCTCAACCACACCACCAGCAGCAAGGACAACTTTAAACTGCGATTTTAACGAGTCGAACGTCGCATCGGTATCGGGTGTTACGATAGCAACAAATTTGTCGGTTTCGACTTTTTTTACTATCTTCGCACGCGGAATAGCATACGAAGTATCTACATCTAATATCGCGTATTGAGAGTTGGGTGACTTTGTAGTCACAACCACCTCATTATCACCGAAATATATAGAGTAGGCCTTCATACGCATTTCATTTGATAGGCAAAGATAAACATTAAATAACAACTTTATGAAAAAAATTCTCTTTTTTATGACATTTGCAGCAATCCTTGCAGTTGGCTGTTGCTCGGAGGGTGGCGATAACGCGCCAAAGCCTTTGAAGATAGACAACTCCCTCACAGCAGAGGAGAAGGAGGCAGGTAAGTTTACCCCAGAGGTTATGTGGAAGATGAGCCGTATCGGTCAGCAGACCCTATCTCCAGATGGTTCACTACTCATCTACACCACCACACAGTACAATATGGCGGAGAACCGCGGTATCACTCTTCTATGGTTGCGCGATATGGCAACTGGCGAGGAGCGCGCTCTTACCGACTACAACTCTACAAACACTGCGCCACAGTGGCTCGGCAACGACACCGTTGCCTTTATGTCTAACCGTTCAGGCTCTATGCAGGCGTGGGCGATGGATATCAATGGCGAGAACCTAACACAGCTAACCAATATCGAGGGTGGCATCGAGGGCTTCGGCATCGAGGGCGACCACGCATTCTATGTTCAGCGCGTAGAGGTTGCTAAACTCAAGGGGTCAAACAAGTATGAGGATATGGACAAGTCAAAGGTACGCATCTATGACGACCTTATGGTACGTCACTGGGACTACTGGGATGATGGCTCATACCTTCACATCTTCGCTGCCGACTATAAGGATGGCAAGATTGTAAATGGCAAGGATATCATCGGTGCTGATAAGGCATACGATGCTCCATTGGCTCCATACTTCGACACAGCAGAGATTCGTCTCTCTCCAGACGGCACACAGCTTGCTTACACTTGCAAGCCATTGACTGGTACAGAGTATGCACTCTCTACAGACTCTGACATCTTCCTCTACAACTTCGCAACTGAGACTACACGCAACCTTTCAAAGGAGGCTGCAGCACAGGGCGCAGATAAGTTCGTAGGTTATGATAAGTACCCAGTCTTCTCTCCAGATGGCAAGAAGATTGCATTCCGCTCACAGCGTCGTCCAGGCAACGAGGCAGACCAGCAACGTCTTTGGGTCTTCAACCTTGAGACCAACGAGTGCAACTACATCACACGCGGTCAAGACTACTGCGTTACAGAGGTAGCGTGGGATGGCAACGAGGCTATGTACTTCGTCCTTCCTTGGCGCGGTACTCATCAGGTGGCACATATCGACCTTAACGGTAATATGAAGCACATCACAAAGGGCAACCACGATATCAACACCTTCACATTTGCAGGTGGTAAGATTGTGGCAAATATGAACACAATCTCTAAAGCCGTTGAACTTTACGATGTGAACCTTGAGTCTGGTGAGCTTACACAGCTTACAGATGTTAACCGCGAGATCTACGACAATATCGACTTTGGTAAGGTTGAGGAGCGTTGGATTACCACAACAGATGGTAAGAAGATGCTTACTTGGGTTATCTACCCTCCACACTTCGACCCTGCAAAGAAGTACCCTACACTACTCTACTGCCAGGGTGGTCCACAGAGTACCGTATCGCAGTTCTGGAGCTACCGTTGGAACTTCCAGCTTATGGCTGCCGAGGGCTATATCATCGTAGCACCTAACCGTCGTGGCTGTCCATCATTCGGTCAGGAGTGGACCGATCAGATCTCTGGCGACTACTCTGGTCAGAATATCCGCGACTACCTTGCTGCTATCGACGAGGTATCGAAGGAGCCATTTGTTGACACAGAGCGTCGTGGTTGTGTAGGTGCATCTTATGGTGGTTACTCTACATACTACCTTGCAGGTGTTCACGAGGGTCGTTTCAAGGCATTCATCGCACACTGCGGTATCTTCAACTTCGAGTCTATGTATGGTCACACCGAGGAGTTGTTCTTCGTTACCAACGACTACGGTGGCGCATACTGGGAGATGGATAATGCCGTTGCACAGCGTTCGTATGCTAACTCACCACATAAGAAGGTGGGCAACTGGGATAGTCCTATTATGATTATCACTGGCGAGAAGGACTACCGTATCCCTTATAGCCAGTCGTTGGAGGCCTTTACCGCAGCGCGTGTTCAGGGTATTGACGCTCGCTTGGTATCGTTCGAGAACGAGGCACATCAGGTATTCCAGCCACAGAACTCTGTTGTATGGAACAGAGAGTTCTTCGACTGGTTGAACAAGTATCTCAAGTAGAGAATATCGATTCAAAATAATATAACCTATTAAAAACAAAACTTTTATGAAAATTAAGAATCTTTTTTACGCACTTCTCGCGTTGCCACTCTTCTTTGTGGCTTGTAACGAGAACACTGACGTGGATCAGGTTAAGGATCCTACAGTGAAGGTAACAGCTGGCTCAGCTACTGAGACTACTTTGCAGTTTGTAATTACAACAACTGATGCTACACAGGTTGCATACCTTGTAGTTGAGGGTTCAGATGTTCCTACTGCAACTGAGGTTC
Organism: Alistipes sp.; assembly: GCA_017647625.1. Classification (GTDB taxonomy): domain Bacteria; phylum Bacteroidota; class Bacteroidia; order Bacteroidales; family Rikenellaceae; genus Alistipes. The sequence continues at coordinate 6,379 of JAGCKG010000150.1, forward strand.
TTACAAATGGTAAGACTGCAGATGCTAATGTGAATATCATTATCAAGGAGGAGGGTCTTAAGGAGTCTACCGAGTACGTTATCGTTGCAGCAGCTAAGAACAACAAGGCTACCGCAAAGGACTTCATCACTATGACTACTAAGGCAGTTCTTAACCCTGATGGTCCAGGTGATGAGCCAGGTGATGAGCCAGGTGAGCAGACTAAGGTTGAGTTCACAGCAACACACATCTCTACCGACTATACAGATGAGGAGGGTCTACACATCTACACATTCGAGCTTGGTGACAACACTTGGAATAGCAACGGTTGGGGTGTTGATGGCGGTACTTACTACTCTTTCGCTATTGTATCTGCAACTAAGGGTAACGGCGTTCTTCCTAACGGCACTTACTCTTTGGCTTCAAGCTATAGCGCAAACACTATCATTAATGACTACTCATTCCGCTACCAGATGGAGAACGGCGATATGGTAAATGGTATGGAGTCGTTCAAGGATGCAAATGTTGTAATCACAGATGGTAAGATTGAGGCTAACATCGAGATGGCAAATGGCGATATTCACCACGTTGTTTACGAGGGTGCTCTAACTGTTGGCGACGGTGGCACAGATGTTCCTGTAGAGTTCGAGGCTACACACACTGCTGATAAGTGGTACTGGGGTGGTGCTTCAACCTACGGCAACAAGTATATGGTTTCTGGCGAGGGCTTCTCTGTAGATGTACACTTCCCAACTCAGTACGCTTCTGAGACTGCACTTACTGCTCAGCTATACACTTGGACAAGTACCTCTTGGTGGGGTTACAACGACTTCGTAGACTTCACAACTCGTTCATTCACCGTTGACGGTACATCTGTAGCTGTTGACGCTGGTACTGCAGTTGTTGAGGTTGAGGGCGATGTTTACCATATCGAGATGACTCTTCAGGGTCGTGATGGCTTCACTTATATGATTGAGTACAACGGTAAGCTCAACGATAAAGGCGAAGTTGGTGGCGAGGAGCCAAGCGCAATTGTATTCACTAACTTTGAGTATGTTACTTACAATGGTTCTTCATACTTCTACGAGTACAAGCTTACAAACGAGGCTGGCGACAAGATGAGCCTTCGCGTAAATGACTACCAGGCTAACGAGAGTACAATCCTTCCAGGCACATACAATTGGATTACATCATCAATGTGTGGTAACAAGGGTTACTTCTCAACAAACAATGTATATGTTGGTGGTGTAAAGTACGACGTATCAGGTGGTACTTTGGTTGTAGCAGAGAAGGAGACTTTGGATCTTACTATCAATCTTACTTTGGCAAGTGGTGAGCAGGCTGTATTCACATACGCTGAGCCAGAGAATGGTGGCAACGAGGGTGGCTCAACAGAGCCTACAGAGCCTACAAAGCTTGCTACTCCATCAGTATTTGGTAATGTAGAGGGCAACTCTGTTGTTATCAGCTGGCAGGAGATTGAGGGTGCAAAGGACTACACTGTAACTTTGGAGGGTGTAGAGACTAAGACCGTAACAAATGCTTACATCTCATACGCAAACCTTGCTTGGGAGACTACTTACAACGTATCTGTTGTAGCAAACCCTTCTGATGAGGCTTTGTATATCGCATCTGACGCTGGTACAACATCATTCACAACTGGTGTACAGCCAGAGGATGGTGGCGACGAGGGTGGCAACGAGGGCCCTGTTGCAAGCTATGAGGACTGGGTATTTAGCGCAACTCTTGATTGGGGTGCAAAGCTTGTAACTTGTACTGATGGCAACCACACTTTGACATTCACACTTAGCGAGATCGCAGGTGCTACATTCAGCATCAACGACGGTTCACTACGTGCATACAATGTTACTGTAAACGGTGTTGCTACAGAGGATGCAACTGGTACTTTGGAGATGTCTTCAGCATCTAATTACTACATCGTCCTTGACGCATATATCAATGGCATACACTACACTGGTACTTCAACAAACCCTGTAGTATAAATATTGGTATAACACATTTCATTGGGGGCTGGCACTATCGTGTCAGCCCTCTTTTATTCGTACTATTTGCATAGATATGCCAATAAATTAAGATATTATCCGCCATATCTGTCAATAACATTGCAGAAGCACATATTTTTTCTACCTTTGTGCCAACGAAATAAAAATAGATACTTAATAAACAATTATTTATGCAAAACACTATTAAACTACTAATGTGCGCTGTAATGGCTTTATGCTTTGCAAGCTGTACACCAAGCGAGGAGGCTCTTAAAGAGAAGCTCAACCTTGCAATCAACGTAAATGACAACAACATCTCAGTAGTGTGGAATGCCATTACTGGTGCTGTATACTACGAGGTACAGTTAAACGATGAGGCTGCTATCAAGACCGACAAGACTGCTCACAGATTCGAGAATGTTGCTTATGATGCAACATACAACATCTCACTTAAGGCACTAAACGCATCAGGTGATGTTTTGACAAGCGAGTCTAAGTCTACTGCTGTTAGTGCGCGTGTTATCCCTGCATATCGTGAGTGGGTTTCAGCCGCTCCTGCAACAGCAATCTCTGACAATGCTAAGTGGGCTGTAGGTGCAATGGGTACTGATGGTGTTATCATCAACGCAGTAACTGACGAGTGTACCTTTGTTTTGAGCAGTGCATTCTATGATGTTGACGACAACGGTGTGGCTGTTGGTTCATACCACGGTGTATCTCCTGATGGTGTTGCTGCAATGTACATCGACGGTGAGGTATTCGAAATCGACCTTAGCGAGTTCACACAGAACAACTACTTAAGTTGTCTTACAAGCATCACCCCTGATGGTTCATACGCAGTAGGTTGGTTTGCAAGCTCTGAAGGCGATATGTATGGCTCAATCTACGGTATGTGGGTACCATTCTGCTACGATGTAGTTAAGAATAAGGTATCTATTCCTGAGCCAGGCGCACGTTTGTACAACGAGGGTGCATTGTCGCTCCACTCTGTTGCTCCAGACCGTTCAATCCTTGGTTGCGATCAGTCAAATACTGGCCAAGGTACGATTATGCTTAACACTATCTGGGAGGATGAGTACACACCATATGAGTATGCATACTTCAACTACGATGCATCATACGCCCCTATTGTAGCGATGGGCGACAACAACAATCGTTTCTCTGCAAGCGGTCGCTATGTATATGGTACCGTTTCAAATTTTGAGACTGGCAAGCAGGTTAGTTGTCCAGGCGTATACGATCGCGAGACTGATCAAATCTACGAGTTTGCATCAACAGGTGGCGTTTCAGCAATGGACGAGGCAGGCAACGTATTTATCAACACATCTCCTTACGGCAGTGGTGTTACTGCATATGTTGCTGATCTTACAAATAGTGATCCTTCAGCCTTCGTAACATTGGAGGATTGGCTTTATACCGAACACGGCATCGATGTTGCAAAGATTGAGACTAACAACAACACGGATCCAGACAACGAGCTTATCCTCGATGGCGTTATCGTGATAAATGTATCGGCTGACGGTCGTACAATTTTGACAATAACAAGCTCTATGGCTGGTTGGGTAAGTTCAATTATCTACCTCGACGGCGAGAAGGAGTAAGGTTGTACCTAATATTATAATAGTTATAGGCTAAAGGGCGATATTGCTCCTTTAGCCTATAACTTTTTTATGGGTAGCGAGTCGTTTGAAAAAAAATTACTACATTTGTACTATGATACGTCTCTCCCTTGTTATTGCGACATACAATCGTGCCGAGCAGTTGATGGTAACACTTAACTCGGTGGCTACGCAGAGTAAAAACCCTGCGCAGTGGGAGTGTATCGTTGTGGATAACAACTCCAAGGACTCGACCAAGGAGCGTGTCGAGGAGTTTATCGCAGAGCATCCAACGCTAAATATTCTCTATCACTTCGAGTCTAATCAGGGACTCTCGCACGCCCGCAATGCCGGCATTGCAAAGGCACAGGGCGACATTATTGCCTTTATCGATGATGATGAGCGTATCGTACCCGACTTTATAGGTGCTTATATCAACCTATTCGACAACTACCCTACCGCTATGGCTGCGGGAGGCAAGATTATCGCTGAATACCCCACAGGGCGACCACGCTGGATGTCGCACTACACCGAGCGTCCTATAGCCAACCCTATGGACTTTGGCGACTATGTACGCATCTTCCCCAAGGGTCGCATCCCGGGTGGTGGCAATATGGCTATGCGTCGCGAGGTATTCGAGAGGATAGGCGTGTTCAACACCTCATTGGGTCGTACGGGCAAGAGCCTTATCGGTGGCGAGGAGAGCGAACTCTTTGAGCGTATCGCGGAGGCGGGTATGGAGTGCTATTACACACCTCGCGCAGTGATGTACCACATTATCCCCGAGGAGAAACTTTGCGATAGTTACTTCGAGCGTCTATGCTACAACACTGGCGTAAGTCAACTCACTCGTGCCAAGATACACCACCGCACCACACGACTCTATATCGGTGAGGTTGCAAAGTGGTGCGCAACACTGTTACTATGTCTGCTTCATCGTCCTGCGCAGAGTAAGTACCTTCTTCGTATGAGGGCAAATATCTCCAAAGCAATTTTTGGTAAAGGGGCGATAAATCGCAAATAACAATCTTTTTCAACTATAAAAACAAAAAAAACTCGAAAATGTTTGCATTTTTCGGTTTTTTATTTATATCTTTGTAAATGTCAATAGAAAATAACAAACTAATTCTAAAAATAAGCATTATGAAACTAAGAAACTTTTTCTATTTGCTTCTTGCATTGCCTTTGTTCATTGCAGGATGTACTGAGAGTAACACTGATGAGCCTACTCCAAAGGAGGTTAAGCTTGAGCTTACATCAGAGGCTTCATTGTCATTTGAGGCAGAGGGTGGTAATGGCGAGATTAGCTACTTGCTTGAGAACATTATCGAGGGCGTAGGCCTAACTGCTACTTGTGAGGCAAACTGGGTTAGCGACATCACTCTTGGCGACAAGATTACATTCGTTGTTGCTGCTAACGAGGGCGAGGCTCGCGACACTAAGATCGTTGTTGGCTACTCTGACAAGTCTTTCGAGGTTGCTATCCAGCAGAAGGCATACGAGCCAGTAATTACTAACGAGTATCTCTACGATGAGACTTTGGCATTTGCTGAGCGTGTAGATTTGTCTGATTATGGCTTCCCAAGCAACTACTACCTTATCGCATTCTACACTGAGGATGGTAACATCCTTCTTGGTGCTGTTATCGTAGGTGCTGAGGGTGAGGATATCCTCTCTGCAGGCACTTACACATCGGCTAATGGTGGTCTTTTGATGGAGGGCTTCGAGCTCTACGTTGGCGAGGAGGAGGAGTACTTCTTCGAGGGCGGTAATGGTGAGATCGTTGTAGGTGGCGATATCGAGGGTTACACATTCGATATTAAGATTGCAGATGTTGATGGTAACAAGTTCCACTTCACTTATGAGGGTACTGTTAACGCTATGAATCTATCTGGCAACCTTCCAACAGAGCCAGTAAACATCACTCTTGATACGTTTAATGGTGAGTATTATGGTACACAGTACTCTCCTACATACAACTACTATATTGTTCTTTCTGATAAGGGTCTTAATGCTGATGGTTATGCTCAGGCAGGTGGTACTTACTACCAGATAGACCTTTATGGTGTTGAGGGCGAGGTTGACGCAGATGGTTACATTGCAATCCCTGCAGGCACTTACACCTTTGACGCTATCGACACAATGGCAGAGTGGACAATGGGTAACTACTACTCTGGTTATGCAAAGGTTAACGCCGAGGGTACTGGATATGAGGCACAGGTATCGTATGAGTCTGGTGAGGCTATTGTTACTGCTAACGGCATTACTCTAAAAGTTGTTATCGGTGGTGTTGAGCACACTGTTACTTACACTGGCGCACCTAAGATTTATGTTGGTGTTCCTGCAGATGATGTTGAGTTCAAGGCACAGTATGCTTATGCTTACTACTTTGGCGACCAGTACACTCCAGGTTACGCAGATAACTACTACCTCTTCCTAAGCGACCTTGGTCTTGATGAAGAGGGTTATGAGATGGCAAACGGTACTTACTACCGTTTCGATATCTACACTCCACTTGGTGATGGCACAAAGATTCCTGCAGGTACATATACTATTGATATGACCGATTCGGGCGACCTTTGGACTGCAACATTATCATACAGTGGATACTATGTTCTTGATGAGTACGCTTGGGACTATGTTGAAAACGACTACCCTGCATCTGGTACTATCGTTGTTGGCGAGGACGGCTCTATCACAGCAGAGGTTACAATGTTGATGAGCGGCACTAACCACTCTGTTGTATACTCTGGAGGCAACATCACTATCTACGATATGTCTGAGGGCGAAGGTGGCGAAGGTGGCGGCACATACTCAACTCTTGAGTCAGACTGGAATTGCAACCTATCAGACCACACTCTATACTACGAGGCTTATGGCGACTGGTATGAGGTAGGTTACCAGAACTGGGTAATTGCTATTATGCCAAACTCTCAGGAGGGCGACTTCGTACAGTTCGATATCCTTGGTGGCACTGATAGCTCAAGCTTCGCAGGCGAATACACTATCAGCGATAGCCTCGGATCTTATACAGCATACCCTGGTTATATTGATGAAGGCTATATGAGTGGTGGTTGGTACTATACAGAGGATGGTTACACTATGGCTCCATTCGTTGACGGTTGGTTGGATATCACAGATAATGGCGATAGCACATTCACTGTAGAGTTCGATGTATGGGATGATGCTGACTACAACATCACAGGTAAGTGGACTGGCGAGCTTCACCCAGCATCAGAGCTTATGCAGGCAACACGTAGCAATGCAAAGCTTCGCCCAAGTTTGGTAGTAGCAGAGCAGAAGCCTGCACGCAGCAAGGAGTCATTCCGTGTTGTGAAGCCAGTTCAGCAGAGCGAGAAGAAGGCTGTAAAGAAGGGTCTTAACCTTCGATAATCGATATACATTATACCGAGAGCGGCTAACGTGAGAGCGTTTTAGCCGCTCTCTTTTTGTATTTTTCGTGAAAATAGTTTTGAAAACAAGAAAATAATTGATACTTTTGCCTTATAAAACGGAAATTTTATCAAACCATTAAAACTAATATTATTATGAAACTTAAAAACTTATTTTATCTCTTGCTTGCATTGCCTTTGGCTTTTGCATCTTGCGACACACTTACAGGTGACGAGCCAGAACCAGCAAAGGAGCCTAAGTTGTCTGTAACATCTTCTCTTTCAGTAGAGTTCGATCACGAGGGTGGTGCTGGTATCATCAAGTACACCCTTGAGAATGCTCCAGAGGGCGCACAGGTAACTGCTACTTGCGAGGCTGACTGGGTATCTGATATCACTGTAGGTACAATGATTACCTATATGGTTGACTCAAACAAGGGCGAGGCTCGCGAGACCAAAGTTGTTGTTAGCTACGAGGAGCAGGTATTCGAGGTTAACGTAGCACAGTCTGCTAAACCAGCATCTACAGCTCCAGTATTCACTCTTGTATCAGAGGCTGTTATCGAGGTACCATACGAGCAGACAGCAAAGAGCATCGAGTATACACTTGAGAACCCTGTTGCAGGCGTTGTAGTTGAGGCTACGGCTGATAAGGACTGGATCTCTATCACTAACGTTGCTGATGGTGCTATCGACTTCATCGTTGGCGAGAACGAGGGTTCTGCACGTACTGCTACTATTACTGCTACTTATGGTCTTTTGGACCCTATCGTTGTTACTGTAAATCAGGCAGCATATGTTAACCCAGACGATGTTATCACATCATTTGGTGTTGTTGATTGCTGGGCATCATCTGAGAACGGTGGCAAGCAGTGGGATGTAACATTCGTTGAGCACGACGCTACTCTTGGCGATATGCAGACACGTATTAGTTTCTCATTGGCTGAGGCAAACGTACAGCGTGTTTCTGATGGTACTTACTCTGTAGCTGATGGCACTATTCTTCTTAACACTGCTGTTGAGAATGGTTACTCTACATACCGCTACAACAGCTCTGAGTTAGTAGATATCATTGATGCAACTTTCACAGTTTCTACTAACACCAGTGCTAAGACTATCACTATCAATGGTACTTTCAAGGCTGGCGATAAGAATATAGAGATTAAGTATCGTGGAGAGATGCGCGGTATGGATCTTGGCGAGGCTGTTTCTGGCGCTATTGAGTACAACGAGTGGGCTTCTGTTAATTCTACTTGGTGCGATAGCAAGGAGTGTCTATTCACTGCGAAGTCAGCAGACGGCAACCTATCAATCGTAATTGATATTTACCACTCTGGCGGTTCAAAGATTATCCCTGCAGGCACATACAATCTTGAGGAAAAGACTCCAAGCGTAACCGATGTTGTAAATAACAATACTGAGGTTATTTACAACAATGTTTCTGCACGCACATCGACTGGTACAGTTATCGTAGAGCATATCGCTGGCGGTTACAAGATTTCATTCGATATTGTGGATGATATCAATCGTAACTTCAAGGGTAGCTACGAGGGTCCTATCACTGGTAAGGCACAGAACCCAGCATAGTTTAGGCTATACAGCACAAAGCGAGGGGTTGTCCAATATTTTGGACAACCCTTTATTATTTCTTGTTTGCTATATTTTTGATTATTGGGTATTTTTTCATAAATTTGCAGAGCAATATGCTTGTAAACTAATAAACTAAATACTAAACACTATGAAGCTAAACAAACTATTCTATCTTTTGGTTGCTGTTAGTGCTATCTTCGTGGCGTGTAACAACGACAATGGTACCGACACTCCTGCATTGAAGGGTACTCTCGATGTTACCGAGAAGGCTGTTGATTTTAAGTTCTTCGGTGGCGAGGGCGTTATCAACTACACCATCACTAATGGTTCAGCCAATGCTCTACCAACAGCGGTAGCTAACAAAGAGTGGGTTAACAACATCACCGTAGGCGAAACCATCAAGTTCAACGTAGACCTCAACAATGTTGAGGAGTCTCGTGTTGCAAGCATTACCGTAACTTACGGTGAGCAGACATTCGAGGTATTCGTACGTCAGGATGCTGGTTACGAGATTGATGTAGAGTTCACAGCAGGCGCGCTCAATGGCGAGTGCTATGGCACAAGCTACTCATCTATTCCTAACTACTTCGCTATCCTATCAAAGAATGGTACAACAGGTAACATCGACCTATATCTCGACACATACTACCGTCTTGATATGTTCCATACAACACCTGCGGGAGATCCTCTCACATTGCCACAGGGTGTATATGAGTACGACCCATATGGTTTGGGCGACAAGATATCTTTCGGTGGTAGCTACACACTTATGTTCCAGACTCACGAGGATGGCACATATACTGAAGGATACCTCAAAGACGGTGTTGTTATCGTTACAGAGAACAAGGTAGAGGCTATCCTTGTATTGACTACAGGCGAGGTACACCACGTTGTATATGAGGGTTCGTTGGAGCTTGGCTGGCTTCAGTTCGAGACTCCAGACTTCTACTCTACTCTCGAAAACGACTACTCTTTCAACCACACTGGTGGCACAATTCGCCTTGTTAACTATGGCGATTACTTCAATGTAGGTGGTAACAACTGGGGTGTAAGTATGGTATTGCCTGGCTCTCCTATCAATGGCGACTACTTTATGCTCGATATCGTAACAGGCGACCTTGGCACTACTCGCGATAGCATTGTAGGTACTTATACTTGCGCTGCAAAGGGCGAGACCGTTGCTAAGAATACATTCGGCTATGGCTATATGGATGGCGTAGAATATATGGGATCGTGGTATCAGGTTATCGTTGACAACTTCGTTGACCACTCTCAGGTAGCACCTCTCGCAGGTGGTACTATCACCATCGAGGCTGAGGGTACAGGTTTCTTGGTAACATACGACTGTATGGACGATAACGGCCATAAGATTACTGGTACATTCTCTTGTCCAATCGTTGAGGAGTACAACCCACAGTAGTAAAACACTACGCTACAATACGATGACCGCAGAAAATTCTGCGGTCATCTTTTTTATATATGTAGCATCAACTTGCCAAAATTTATTATATATTTGTAGGATGAAAGCAAACGTAAAATAAAAGATTTTAATAACCTATTTTTATTAACCTTAAAAATTCACTATTATGGTAAAGAAATTTCTCTCCGCTATCACAGCATTCGCACTTCTATTCACATCTTGCGAGATGCTAACAGGTGAGCAGGTAGGCAAGTTCCACATCACATCAAGCACAACTGTTGAGATTGTAGCTGGTGGTAACTGTATTGTAGCTTCGTATGTTATCGACGAGGCTGTAGATGGTGCAAAGGTTACTGCTACATCTACTGTAGATTGGGCATATGATGTAATGGTTAACGAGGAGGATTGCACTATCACTTTCTGTGTTAAGAAGAACGAGGGCGAGGCTCGCACAGGTAGCATCAACGTGGCATATGCAGGTGCTACTGCAACAATCACCATTAATCAGGAGGCCGCATCTGCAGAGTAACATACGGAAACACACAACAACAAACTTTACCCTAAAAGCAATATGAGAAGAGTACTATTCTCCCTTATTGCGCTCTTTGCGCTACTTTTTACCTCTTGTGATCAATTTCCAATTTCGGATGATAATAGTCCAGAGGTTGAGGATATAACCCACTTCAGAGTTACATCCGACTCGCTAATACCTATGCCCGCAGAGGGCGGTAACGCAGAGATAGAGTTTGTTATCGACGCTGTGGTTGAGGGCGCTGTGGTTACAGCAACCTCAACTGCGGAGTGGATAACAGATATTGAGGTTAACGACACCGTAACCTTCAGTGTCGAGGCAAACACAAGCATCGAAGAGCGTTTCGGCACAATACTACTTAAATATGCCACCACCTCGTTAATCGTAGGCATCGACCAGATGGGTCGCCAAGCAAATGAGAATGCAACACTCACTGTTGACTCGGAGCGCACGATGGAGTTCGACGAGTTTGGTGGTAATGGCACCATCTCCTACACGCTAACAGGTGCAGACGAGGGCGACAAGCCTATTGTCGAGAGCAACCAGTCGTGGATAGAGATTCTCAACATTGAGAGCGACAAGATTAGCTTCGTGGTGGAGCAAAACACCACATCTTCTACGCGTAAAGGTAACATCTCGCTAAGTTATGGCGAGAAGAAGATAATTGTACAAGTAAAGCAGGAGGCTGGATCTTCCTCACCTACACTCACTGCCGACAAAACGATTGTAAGACTTGGCGAGAGTGTTGCGTTTACCGTTACCCTTGCAAACAACGATATCACAGCATCATCAACAATAATCGACTACTACACTCACACCAAGATACCAAACCCTTATACCCCTACCGAGGTCGGAGAGTTCGTGGTTATGGCACAGTACAACGGCAACAACTCAAAAGTGCTTAGCATAAACGTTGTACCAAGCGACACCCCACTACTCCCAGAGGATAGCGCACCCGAGAGTTACGACTTCAACCAGCGTATACTCCTCATAGACCATACTGGTGCAGGATGTAGTTACTGCCCTGCAGTGAAGGAGGCATTCAAGGCTGTGGAGGAGAATGTATATTACAAGGATAAGTTCAACGTGGTCTACTCATACTCGTTCGATGGCTCGGGCAGTGCCTGCTACTCATCGGCATCAAAGACCCTATGGAACTACTTCGAGCAGGTATGTAGCACTGGAGACTACCTTACTGGCTACCCATCGTTTACAACAAACTACTGCTTCAACTATACTGGCAAGTATAACATCACCGACCGCATCGACCAGTTCTGGGATGCTAACGTATCGGCATCTATAGCCTTGGCGACCAAGCGTGATGGCGACAAACTCGTCGTGAATACCGCAGTGAAGTCCTCAGTATCGCAAAACTACAAGCTATCGTTGTGGTTGCTCGAGGATGATATCTACGCCACACAGTCGGGTGCTACAGCATCGTGGATGCACACCCACCACAACGTTATGCGCGATGCCCTCACTGGCATCTCAAAGAGCGACATCGCAGGCGTCGACTTTGGATATGTAACAGCCAACAGCACCTACGAGCGTGTTATGACCTTTGACCTCTTTGTAGGTAGTTCGTGGAATATCAATAACTGCAAACTTATAGCCATAATATCTGCTCCAAACAGCAAGTACGATGGCAAGTATGAGGTTGTAACCACCACCATCTGCGAGTTGGGTGGTAGCGTAGGCTTCGACTACAAGAAATAAACCTATAAAACCTAATAAACCGAAATGAAAAAATTATTTACTTTGGTAGTTCTCTGCGCATTGGCATTCAGTGCGTGCGAGAATGGCGGAGACAACAACGCCGACACCCCAGCACCTGGCAACACAAACCTTAAGCTCGAGCTAACATCTCCTGCAAACGGTATTTTGGAGTTCCCTGCAGAGGGTGGCACAGGAGAGATTACATTCACACTCAGCGAGGTAGAGGAGGATACACGCTCTGCAGCCCCTACAAATGTTTCAGCAAAAACAAATGCAGAGTGGATCAGCGACATCACCGTTAGCGAGGGTAAAGTGACATTTACCGTTGCAGCAAACGATGGTGCTGAGCGTAGCGATATTGTATACATAAAGTACGGTCTTCAGTCAAAGCTCGTATCTGTTATGCAGACTGGTCTAATCCTACCAGATGTAGTCTTCAATGCTACACACCTTGGTGGTTCATATTTCGGTCGCTTTATCACTGAGAAGGGTCTTACAGATTTTAACTACTATGTTATCCTCGGCGATATGCGTGCTGACCACTATCAAAGCAAACAAGATCAGGCTACAGAGTACCGTTTCGACATCTACTCTAATACCTCATCTGCATTCAACACCATCCACGGCATTCCTGTAGGCACATATAAGCTCGACCACTCAAGTTCTGGTCGTGGTGGTACTATTGATGGTGATCAAGATAGTAGCTATTTTCTCCCAGTTAACTATGAAAGAGAGGCCTATGCTGACGCAACATTGGTAGTTACAGAGGATAGCATCGTTGCGGATATTCGTTTCTACAATGGCAAGGTACACCACATCGAGTACCACGGCAGCCTTATTTTTGAGGACTACATTCAGAATACATATGCAGATGTATACCCTGTAAGTCAATATACAAAGGACATCACCTTCAATGTAAACAATGGTTACATCAATGCTCGTTTCCGTGGTGACTACTATGGCACAGGTTGTGATGTATGGTTCTTAGATATGATTGAGGAGAAGTCACCATACAATGGTGTTTACCTCATCTTAGACCTTCTCATTCCAAAGTCTGGCGGTTTTGAAAATCTCGATGCTATTGTTGGCGACTACACCATCTTTGACCAGCATCCAGATAGCTATGAGTACACCATTCCTATGGGTCGTTTGCGCGACGATAGCTTGCAGATGCACGCTTGGTATCTCAACTGCGTAAATAGTCAGGTAGATATGAGCAAGGCAGCGCCTATCACCTCTGGTACTATTTCGGTTACAAAGAGTGGCAATGCCTATGTTTTCGAGGTTAATGGTACTGACGATAATGGCAATAAGATTATCGGTACGTTCTCTGGTTATATTGCAGATTATATGGATCAGACAAAATAATCGCAGTGTGCTGAGAGATTAAAGAACGAGACTCCTTCAGGGGTCTCGTTCTCTATATAGTGGTCTGTCTATATAACAGTCGCACCGCCACAACAACTACCACATCACAACAACGCCCTGCGACGGAACTCCGAAAGAATGATGCCCGTTGCCATCGCCACGTTTAGTGACTCGGAGGTTGGGGTATCAGCAGGATATGGGGGAATAAGAAGATGGTGTGTAAGAGTGGCTTGACACTCGTTGCTAACGCCACGACCCTCGTTGCCCATAACTATAATACCAGAATTGTTGATATCGGTGGTATAGATATTTTTGCCTGATAGCAGAGTGCCATATATAGGCATTCCGTGATCCTTTGCGGAGCGCAAAAAGAGAGCGAGGTCGTCGACATAGTGTACTCGCACACGAAGAATTGCTCCCATAGTAGCCTGCACAACCTTGGGGTTATAACAATCGGCACACTCCTTGGAGCATACTATATCGTTGATGCCAAACCAGTCGGCAAGACGAATTATAGTGCCGAGATTACCGGGGTTCTGCACGCCATCAAGAGCGAGGATAAGTGCTTTAGGATCTATGTCGAGACGGTAACGAGGCTGTTCCACAACGGCAATGGTGTCGGTTGCGGTCTTTAGTTGCGATATACGCTCCATATCCTTTTTGTCGATATGCTCCACACCCTCACCCTTGATATCGGGGCGGGTGGTGTAGATACCACGAATACGAAACTTCGAGTTTCGTATCTCCTCAACAAGTTTATCGCCCTCGGCGATAAAGAGATGCTCGGCATCGCGCACACGCTTATCCGAGAGCGAGCGAATAAATTGTATCTCTGCCTTTGTCATCGTCTCTCTTCGATAATGAAAGTCTCGCCCTCTGCAGCGAGAGCAGTATTTGGGAATATTGTTCTGCACTCCTCAACAAGAGCATTATGGTCCTTATAACGCGACGAGAAGTGACCTATAATCAACCTCTTAGCCTCTGCCTTTAACGCCACCTTCGCAGCATCTATCGTCGTGGAGTGTCCGCGACCTTTAGCCCACTGCTCCTCGCTTAGGGCATATGTCGTCTCGTGGTATAAAAGATCTACACCCTTGACCCTCTCCGCCGCCTTTGCCGAGTAGTTAGTATCGGCAAGGTAGGCATATGAACGCGCTATATAGGGAATGTAGGTAAGTTCAGCGTTAGGGATGACCTCACCACTATCGAGCGTGATATCCTCGCCACGCTTTGCTGACACAATCTGCGCTATGGAGAGTCCATATCGTTCAATCTTGAACTTGTCGACGTTGAGTCCAGGTTGCTTCTCCCTAAAGTGGAAGCCTGCGGTGGGCATAGTGTGTCGTAGAGGCACCGACCACACCTCCAAGGTGCTATTCTCGAAGATGATGGTATGCTCCGTAGTCTTTACCTCGTGCCACTTAACCTCATATGGCAAATCATCCCAGAAGTATTTGCGATGATACTCCAAGATATCACCCATAGGTGCTGGGGCATAGATATCCAATGGTGTACGCTTGCCCTCAAGACCGAGCGTAGCGATAAGCGGAAAGAGACCAAAGCAGTGGTCACCGTGCAGATGTGATATAAAAACAGCGCGTAGGCGTAGCGGATTAATGCCACGCCTAACGAGCTGCTGTTGAACACCCTCACCCGCATCTACAAGGTAGTACTGCTCATTGAGGTTTACCACCTGTGCCGAGGGGTGAGCCTTGGGTGTTGGTTTAGCGGATGAATTACCAAGTATGGTTACGCTAAACGCCATATATTACTGTGCAAGCAACCAACGCTCGCAGTCGAGAGCTGCGATACAGCCAGAACCTGCAGCTGTGATAGCCTGACGGTAGTGTGGGTCCTTAACATCGCCCGCAGCAAATACACCCTCAACAGATGTCTTTGATGTACCTGGAACAACCTTGATATAACCCTGCTCGTCGAGCTCCAACTGACCCTTGAATACCTCAACATTTGGATGGTGACCAATAGCAAGGAAGAAGCCCATAATATCCAATACGCGCTCCTCGCCAGCGTTGCTAACAACGCGAACACCTGTTACGCCATCCTCATCGCCAAGAACCTCCTTTGTGTTATGCTCGAATAATACCTCGATGTTAGGAGTGTTGAACACACGCTCCTGCATAGCCTTAGATGCACGAAGATAGTCCTTACGAACGATAAGATATACCTTCTTGCAGATAGATGCAAGGTATGTAGCCTCCTCGCAAGCGGTGTCACCACCACCAACTACGGCTACGTCCTGCTTGCGGTAGAAGAAACCGTCGCAAGTAGCACAAGCACTAACACCCATACCGCGATACTTAGCCTCTGACTCCAAGCCAAGATACTTAGCCGATGCACCTGTAGCAACGATAACAGCGTCAGCCTCAATCTGATGCTCGTGGTCTACAGTAACCTTGAAAGGACGCTCTGAAAGGTCGATATTTGTGATGATACCACGACGAACGTCTGCACCAAAACGCAAAGCCTGCTTGCGCAAGTCCTCCATCATAGCAGTACCAGTGATACCCTGTGGGTAGCCTGGGAAGTTCTCAATCTCTGTAGTTGTAGTAAGCTGACCACCTGGCTCGATACCCTCGTAGAGTACTGGCGATAGGTTAGCGCGTGAAGTGTAAATTGCAGCGGTGAAACCTGCAGGACCGCTACCAATAATCAAAACTCTTACTTTCTCCATAGTCTTAGATTTGTTTGGTTTATATTAATGTATCTCAAAAATTTCTATCTCGAATTTAGGAAGTCTGCCTTATGCTCCTCCTCGTCGCGGAAGTCGTAGCCATAGCCTACCATCATATCGAAGCCCGAATCGCGCATACGGTCCGACTCGGTAACCTCGCGCATCGACTTGCGGATATTCTCCGACGATGTAATCACATCCTTAACCTCATCATCCGTAGGTGCATAGCCCATCAACTGACTCAACACGCCATAAGCATATGCTGCAGCCATATCGTTATACTCCGACATTAGGGCAACAAAGCGCGCCTCGACAGTCTCAAGTGTGGCATCACGCTCGACAATATCTGTCATTATATTCTCCACAATACCCAATGGCAGATACTGACCAGCAACATCTATCCACTCCGTACCATCGTAGCCCTTGGAACGATAATCACCTGCCGAGAGCATAGCACCCAACGACGCAGCAATAGCACTATTGTAGAGTTTCACGCCACGCTCCGCCATATGTGTCTTTATAATCGTACGGTTGTAGTTGTAACTCTTTGCCTCTGGGTTGCCATCCAACAGACGTGTAAGTGTATCCACACCACGTAGCATCTTGCCCGTAACAAATGGGTTATGCTCCTCGAAGCATATGTTATCGCGCTTCAGACTGCGTCTATCGCGACTCTTCCACTTCTCGATATCGCGCACCGTACCATAACTCTTTAGCGACAAGGCTGGCATCAACACCGACTGACCGCCCTCCTCGATAAGGTAGGAGTATGGCATATCCTGCGTGTCGTGGTGGCGCGTATGGCGACCAAGAATTACGGTGTATGGACCCTCGATAGCAGGCGACATAACATAGGCACTACTACCGAACTTACTACCACGCTGATGCACCGCCTGATGCACCGCACCGCTCTTAAAGAGGTGGTTAGACTGATTTGTACCACTACCCGCGTTGAAGAAGGAGAAGATACCCGCAATCAGCAACGACGACTTATGGTGCGACACAGTAAATGGTCCTGCAAATACCGATGCTGCCTCGCCATTCTCGAAGTGGCAGTTGGCAAACATAAGCG
The DNA here is from genome assembly GCA_017647625.1 of Alistipes sp. GTDB lineage: Bacteria > Bacteroidota > Bacteroidia > Bacteroidales > Rikenellaceae > Alistipes. Next base: position 23,741 of record JAGCKG010000150.1, read on the forward strand.
TATCTATCGCAGTAAAGCCATTGTCGACCACCGATTTCTCACCTACAAAGGCACGCTCAAGGCTCGAAGCACCACTAACGTGGGCATCGTTATCTATAATAAAGTTGTGTGCGCGCACATCTATACCGACGTATGAGCGACAGCCTATAGTGCCATTCTCGAGGTGCGACACACCCTCCACACGACAATCATCCTCGATGATGGTCTCGCGAATAAACCTCGCACCAAGCACCGTACTATTATCGCCCACGCGACCCATATTCGACATATGCTCCTTGGCACGCTCCTCGACCAATACCTTGAGTCTATCAATCATCTTTGGGCGATTGCGCATCATAGTCATAAGGTAGGCTATCTGCGCTGTAAGTTCCCTGTATATAAGTGCCGAGCGACCACCATTCTCATTGACGGCAGCAACACTCACGCCCTCGCCAAACGACGACTCCTTACGGCACTCCATACGCAACACATCATCGATGATGCAGTTGCTTCCAATATGATAGTTGGATATCGTGGAATCGCTAATTCGTGTCTTTGAGCCTATGGTCACACTACCTTCAAATCGTACATTACGCAACTGGTCGGCACAGAAATCTTCAGACACAAAAATTCTATCCCACTCCTCGGCATAGCAACCCCTAAGGAGCAATGCCTCGCGCTCCGCAGCATTCGTTAATCGATATCCAACCTTCATAACTATATAACACTATTTACCATCGTATGGTGTGTAGACCACACGCTTGGTCTCAAAAAATTCATCATCGAACATAGCACCTATGTCGTGTACATCCCAACGACGACGTGTCAAGGCAAGTTCTTCTGCCAAATCACCCCCCTTGAGGTATAGGATACCATTCTTCAATGTTCCAGCCTCTCCCTTGCGTAGCAACGCCCACGCCCAAGGCATAAATTTCGACATCTCGGTAACGGCACGTGACACCACATAGTCGAACTTCTCACCCAACTGCTCGGCACGCGAGTTCACAGCGCGCAGATTCTTAATATCAGCTCCTTGCGCAACGCCCTCGACAACCTTTATCTTCTTGCCGATGGAGTCCACACCCACGAACTCCACATCGGGGAACAGAATAGCAAGTGGCACAGAGGGGAAACCTCCACCACAACCGATATCCACAACCTTAGCCCCAGCCTTAAACTGGCACACCTTGGCTATAGCCAACGAGTGGAGGATATGGCGAGTGTAGAGATGCTCCATATCCTTGCGCGACACCACATTTATGCGTGCATTCCATTCGCTGTATAGTTCTCCGAGCCTTGCAAACTGCCACTGCTGGCGAGGTGTAATATCGGGGAAGTATTTCAATATAAGTTCGCTATCCATAGGTTACTCCTTATCGATTATCATCTTACAAATTGTTGCTCTGGCACGACGTATCTGCGTCTTTATCGTGTTGAGCGGGCGACCAAGTTTCTCGGCAATCTCCTCATAGGAGTACTCCTCCAAGAATCGCATCTCTATCACCTGGCGATACTCTGGCGATAACTCCTCCAAGGCGTTGTAGAAGTGCGCTCGTGTCTGGTTTATAATCACCGACTCCTCAGGCGAAGGTGTCGTGGCAAGGGGCGCACGAAAACGCTCATCGAGCAACACATCGCCACTCTTTCTACGCAGATGGTCTACAAGCGTATTGCGCGCTATGGAGTATATCCACTGACCAAAGGTGTAGTTCTTCGAGTAGTCATTAATATGCAGATACACCTTGATGAAAGTCTCCTGCAAAAGGTCGCTTGCCATAGTCTTCTCATCCAAGCGTTGCTCAAAGAGGCGCACCAAGGCATCACGATAGCGCGTAAAGAGATACTCAAACGCCTGCTGATCTCCTGCCGAGGCAAGATCTACAAGCGTGGCATCGCTGGCTACGATATAGTCATCTATCTCCATATCTTTGGGGTGTTATGGCTATCGTGTGAGCCGATTATCCACTCTATCATAGGACCTAAAATATCATACAACCAATACTTTGAGGCAATACCTCTCTCGCCAAGTTTTCTACCAACGCGGTATGACGACAATAACACAATAAGATAACGTAGCAGTAGCATCGCCACAACCGCAAGTTTTACCTCAAGTGGCATTACAGCAATCGCCACAATAGAACTCAAGAAAAACAACACACGACTACCGCGTTCACGACGCATAAAGAGTTTTCTTGAGGCAGGATAACTATCTACCGTAGAGCCATAGTAGCGCATATGCTCCAACCACTCGCGCCACTGCTCTGGTCGCTGTTCCTCGACAATAGCATATGGCGAAAGCACCACCGCCAAACGCTGTGGCGAGGCTATATCCTGCAAATAGAGGTCATTATCGCCAATATCGATACCAAGGTGATTATATCCGCGTGTCGAGTCGTACATCGACTTTGTAAAACCGTAGTTACAACGTGGAGCATAAAAGAACTTACCCTGTACTGCCGAAGCCATAGCATTACGCATATTGTGCATCTCGACCATACGCTTTAGGTAGTTAGCCACACTGTTATTCTCATAACGTACCACCGAAGAACCTACCACAACCTCGCCATACTCGAAGCCCTTTGCCATATATGACACCCACTCATCCGACTTTGGCATAGAGCCTGTGGTGGTAAAGAGCAACGCATCGTACTGCGCCGACTTGATACCTACGTTCAACGCCTGCTTTGTGGTGATATAGATGCGGTCGTTGCCACCCATCTTGGTAAGACGCATATAGGAGTAGTTGTTGCGGATGTTCTGCAACTGCTCATAATACTCCATATCGCCACCAATATAGACCACTACAACCTCGTAATAATCGTACTGCTGATTGAGCAATACGGGCAACTCGTCAGTTAGAAACCTCTCGTTTTCGCCTCTTACGGTCACAATTACCGAGACTGGAGGATGCTCCATATGCCTACGCTTACGACGCATAAGTCTGAAAGTATAGACACGATAATATGCTATGACATAGTAATATAACTGCACAAAAAAGAGAACAAGTATAGCCACCATAAGTGCTACGCCTGCACAAGTGTAATGCTGAAGGATATCGTTAAAAATCTGTACCACAATTTATCTCATTCTATAATCGCACAAAGATAGTGAAATAAATCATATTTCACAATGCTCGATTCACAATTATTTTTCGTATCTTTGTGCGTTATATGCATAGTTATGAAATTTACGTTACAACATACCGCACCAGCCACTAATGCTCGTGCAGGATTTATCGAGACCGACCACGGTAATATTGAGACTCCAATATTTATGCCCGTAGGCACAGCAGCCGCAATGAAGGGTATATTCCACCGCGATGTAGAGCAGGAGGCCAAGGCACAGATTATCCTTGCCAACACCTACCACCTCTACCTACGTCCAGGTATGGATATCATCGAGCAGGCAGGTGGTGTTCACCGCTTCTCGTCGTGGAACAAACCTATGCTTACCGATAGCGGTGGTTTTCAGGTCTTTTCATTGGCAGCGTGTCGTAAACTAAAGGAGGATGGTTGCCACTTCCAGTCGCATATCGACGGCTCGCGCCACGTCTTTACACCCGAGAGCGTTATCGACACCGAGCGCACCATAGGCGCAGATATTATGATGGCTTTCGACGAGTGCCCTCCTGGCGATGCACCTTACGACTACGCCAAGAAGTCGTTGGCACTTACGGAGAGATGGTTGGAGCGTTGCTTTAACCGCTACCACCAGACAGCACCCAAGTGGGGACACTATCAGTCGTTGTTCCCTATTGTTCAGGGCGCAGGTTATCCAGACCTTAGAGAGCGTGCAGCACGCAACGTACTACAATACAATGCCGATGGCTATGCCATTGGTGGCTTGGCTGTAGGTGAGCCTACCGATGTTATGTACTCTATGATTGAGGTATGTAACGCTGTGCTTCCCACCGATAAACCTCGCTACCTTATGGGTGTAGGTACTCCTGTAAATATCCTCGAGGCTATAGATCGTGGTGTCGATATGTTCGACTGCGTGATGCCTACACGCAACGGTCGTAACGGTCAGATATTCACGTCAGAGGGTGTGATAAACATTCGTAATAAGAAGTGGGAGAACGACTTCTCGCCTATCGACCCTAATGGTGTGACATTTGTTGACCATCAATATACCAAGGCATATCTCCACCACCTTGTGGTATGCAAGGAGATGCTTGCCGCGCAGATAGCATCGTTGCACAACACCGCCTTCTACCTATGGCTCGTAGGCGAGGCACGCAAGCATATCATCGCGGGTGACTTTAAGCCTTGGAAGGAGGAGATGGTCGTAAAACTTAGTCGCAGATTGTAATCGTGATTTTAAAGATGAAACTTATTCCATCTATACCAGCATACAGAACATTAGATAGGTATATCCTACGCAAGTTTTTGCTTACCTATCTATTTGGTTTGTTGATGATGACCATCATCTTGGTTGTCTTCGACTACGTGGAGCGTGTCGATGACTTTACAGAGTTGCACGCACCTTGGGATGCCATTATCTTCGACTACTATCTGAACTTCATCCCGCACTTTATAAACCAGTTTAGTGCGCTCTTTACCTTTATCTCGGTAATCTTCTTTACATCGAAACTCGCGATGCAGACCGAGATTGTCGCGGTATTGGCAGGAGGTGTCAGTTTCCGTCGTCTGATGTGGCCATATATGCTTGGTGCAGGTATCATCGCTATAATAAGCCTCTCGCTTAGCCTATGGATTATCCCCGAAGGTCAGAAGGAGAGTGTGGAGTTCCAGTCGAAATACTTTAAGGGCAACCAACTTATCGAATACGACCACAACGTATACCGCCAGTTGGATGAGGGTACATTCGTATATGTTCGCGGATATAACCCTCATACAGAGCGCGTTCCATTCTTTGCTATAGAGAAGTACGACGGTTCGAAGATGGTCGAGGTACTCAACGCTGCAAGTGCCACGTTCGACGATGAGTCGGGACGCTGGACAGCACCCCGTTACGTTATCTACTCGCGTACGGAGGATGGCTCGCTAGGCTACGAGCAGTTTAGAAATCTTGATACGCTTATCAACCTCGACGCACGAGAACTTATCGACCCCAAAGGTTTGGTAAAGACCCTCCGTATTGATGAGCTTAACGACTTCTACCACCAACAGAAGATTAAAGGCTCGGATGACCTCTTCCTTATCGAGGTGGAGCGACACATTCGTTTCTCATACCCATTCTCAACCTTTATCCTTACGCTTATCGGTGTCTCTATTGCATCACGTAAGGTGCGTGGCGGTATGGGTATGCACATCGGTTTAGGTATCACGCTATGCTTCGGTTACATTATGCTTGGTCGTATCTTCGAGCAGGTAGCCTTGGGTGGCACACTGCCACCTTGGTTTGCGGTGTGGTTGCCAAACCTGATATTTGCAGTAATAGCAATATATGTTTACCGTAATGCCCCAAAATAGCGATGCGTAGTATAAATGAAATATCCAACAGCATTCGTCGTGGCGAACGTATCACAGGCGAGGATGCCCTAACACTATGGCGCGAAGCTCCACTATGGCTCTTGGGCGAGTTAGCCTCGGAGCGTAAGGAGAAAGCAAGTGGTAAGGAGGTATATTACAACCGTAATGTACACCTTGAGCCTACGAATATCTGCCTCTTTAACTGCGAGTTCTGCTCTTTCCGACGCAGGGAGAGCGATGCTGATGCGTGGTATATGTCGTTGGACGATATCGAGGCACGCGCAAAGGAGTTGCGTGGCACAGATATCACAGAGGTGCATATCGTTGGTGGCGTACACCCCAAGCACGACCTTGCAACCTACTGCGCGATGATACGTCGTGTTAAGAGTGCCTTACCTTACGTTACGGTTAAGGCCTACACTGCCGTAGAGATATTCTATATGATACGCAACGATGGCATCTCCATCGTTGAGGGTCTTCGCCAACTAAAGGAGGCAGGTATGGAGTGTATCCCAGGTGGTGGTGCAGAGATTTTCGATGCCGAACTACGCAAGAAGATATGCCCCGAGAAGTGTAGTGCCGAGGAGTGGCTTGCAGTGCATCGTGCAGCACACAATATGGGCATACCGACCAACTGCACAATGCTCTACGGTCATATCGAGAGCCTTGAACAGCGCATCGACCATTTGGAGCGTCTGCGCAAACTTCAAGATGAGGCTCCGGGCTTCGATGCCTTCATTCCACTTAAGTACCACAGTCGTGGCAACCGTCTCTCGGAGGCTGGCGAATGCTCTGTAGAGGAGGACTTGAGGATGATAGCCATAAGTCGTCTCTTCCTCGACAATATTCCTCATATCAAGGCATATTGGGTATCATATGGTAAGGCGACAACCGAGATGGCTCTCGCCTTTGGTGCTGACGATATCGATGGTACAATTGGCGATACCACGAAGATATACTCTATGGCGGGTGGCATAGAGCGACCTACGATGAGTGTTGAGGAACTTGAGGCTATGATACGAAGCGTAGGCTACACCCCTATCGAACGCGACTCGCACTACAATCAGGTGGAGCGACTACCCGACACCTTTGTACCAGAGACCACAACAACAGAAGTTAAAACCCCAGAGGCGACAGATATGGCGACTAAAAAGGAGAGTACAATAAAGAAAGCACCTACAAAGGCGACAACAAAACCCCGCACAACAAGCAAAAGTAATAGCAAAAAGAGTGGCACTGCATCGTTTTTAAAGCGCAGACCTCTTATTGCCAACATCCTATATATGGGCATAGTGGGCATAGTGCTTCTTGTAGCGGTATATGTAGGACTAAAGGTTGGCACACGCCACAACCGCGTTATCGAGGTGCCTAACTTTATGGGTATGGTTATCGACGATGCCTACGACGTAGCAGAGAGTAGCGACCTGAAACTTATCGTACGCGACTCCATCTTTGATGTAGACCTGCCAGGTGGCACTATCGTAGACCAGTTGCCAAAGATTTCGTCGGTAAGAGATGTCACCGTAAAGCCAGGCCGTAAGGTATATGTTACGGTAAATGCCTACACGCGTCGTAAGGTAGATGTGCCATACGTTGCCAAGCAGACACTGCGTCAGGCACTCAACCAAATCGAGCGTTCGGGACTCACCGTTGCAAAACTTGTCTACGAAGCAGATATGACCTCGACAGACTACGTCATCAAGCAGAGCGTGGGCAACAACGAGATTCTCCCTACCTCGAAACGTCAAGCCCCTGTAGGTACAGGTGTAACACTACACGTTAGTTATCAGCAGAAGGAGCAGAATACACAGACACCACGCCTTATAGGTCTTAACCTACAGCAAGCAAAGAGTACGTTGTGGGACAATGGTCTTAACATTGCAAAGGTTGTCTACGACGATAGCGTGGAGGATATCATCGCACACCGCAAGGCACGAGTATATAAGCAGTCCTCAAAAATAGGCACCTCACTACAACGCGGTAGCGAGGTAACACTCTACCTCACCTGCGACGAGACTTTGGTAGACTCGATGAATATCATCGCCACAGAGGAGTTAAAGGAGTTGGAGAAACAGCGTCGTGAGGCACTCCTTGAGAGCGAGAATGAACTTTCGGGCGAGGATGAGCAGTAAACAACTTGAAGAAATGGAGAAATATATAGATGAGCAAATAGTTACGGCAGACATCGAGTGCGACGAGAACGAAAGCGAGGAGATGTATGAGCATTTTGCCGTAACGGTGGATAAGGGTCAGTCGATGATGCGTCTCGACAAGTACCTCACCATCCGCCTTGAGAACACCTCTCGCAACCGCATACAGATGGCTGCAGATGGCGGTAATATCATCGTCAACGGCAAACCACAGAAGTCGAGTTACAAGATTAAGCCTCTCGACCAGATATCTATCGTGATGCCCTATCCCCGACGCAAGGAGGAGATTGTACCAGAGAATATTCCACTCGACATTGTCTATGAGGATGACGATATCATCGTGGTCAACAAGCACGCAGGTATGGTTGTACATCCGGGCGTTGGCAACCATAGCGGAACATTGGTACACGCGCTATCATATCATCTGCGCGATTTGGAGATGTTCAGCGAGGGCAATGCTCGCGCAGGCCTTGTGCATAGAATCGATAAGGACACATCGGGTCTGCTCGTTGTAGCCAAGAACGAGCGCGCTCACGCATCACTTGCAAAGCAGTTCTTCGATCACACCATCTACCGTCGCTACGTGGCACTTGTATGGGGCAACATCGCCGAGGATGAGGGCACTATCGTAGGTCATATCGGTCGCAACCCCAAGGACAGGCTCCAGATGTTCGTATTCCCTAATGGCGAGGAGGGCAAGCACGCAGTTACACACTTCAAGGTGCTACGTCGCTATGGCTATGTGACCCTCGTGGAGTGCCGTCTTGAGACTGGTCGCACACACCAGATTCGTGTACATATGTCTTGGCAGGGACACCCGCTCTTCAACGACGAGCGTTATGGTGGCAACCGCATCCTTAAGGGGACAACATTTATGAAGTATAAGCAGTTTATCGAGAACTGCTTCAAACTTGTACCTCGTCAGGCACTACACGCCAGAGCGTTGGGCTTCAACCACCCTACTACGGGCAAGTATGTGCAGTTCGAGTCGGAGATGCCCGAAGATATAAAGGCTGTCCTGCAAAAGTGGGATACCTACACCGATGCTGTAGGCTTAGACCTTGACGAAATATAACACTACACCATAAACCACTATGTTTCTACCTACAACAACCAAAGAGGTTGAGGCTCGCGGTTGGGACGAGCTTGACGTCATAATCTTTACTGGCGATGCCTACATCGACCACCCCGCCTTTGGTGCTGCCGTCATAGGTCGCATCCTCGAGGCAGAGGGCTATCGTGTGGCTATCGTGCCACAGCCTAACTGGCGCGACGACCTTCGCGACTTCAAGAAGTTAGGTAAACCACGCCTCTTCTTTGCGGTGTCGGCAGGAGCAATGGACTCTATGGTCAACCACTATACAGCAAACCTACGCCTACGCTCCAACGATGCCTATACGGCTGGTGGCAAGGCCGGTTTCCGCCCCGACCGCACGGTAGATACATACACAAAGATTCTCAAGAGACTATACCCACATACACCAGTTGTTGTAGGCGGTATCGAGGCATCACTACGTCGTCTTACCCACTACGACTACTGGAGCGACAAGCTACAACGCTCAATACTTGACACATCGGGTGCAGACCTACTTGTATATGGTATGGGCGACAAACCGATTAGAGAGGTTGCGAAGGCTATGCGCAACGGCTTTAATATGAAACTCTTGCGCGGTCTGCGACAAGTTGGTTTTACGTGCGACAAGGAGTATGTCGAGCGTCTGTATAATGGCAAGACCATCGTGCTAAACTCGTACGAGGAGTGCGTTAAGGATAAGACAAAGTTCGGCAAGAACTTTACCGAGATTGAGACATTGAGCAATATGATGGAGTGCAACACCACGCTTGTGGAGCAGAGTGGCGACAGATATGTTGTTATCACACCGCCTCACGAAACGCTCACCACAGAGGAGTTGGACCACTCTTTCGACCTTCCATACGAGCGCGCGCCACACCCACGATATAAGGGCAAGGGTGACATCCCTGCGTGGGAGATGATAAAGCACTCGATTAACATCCACCGCGGATGCTTTGGCGGTTGCTCCTTCTGTACTATCTCGGCACATCAGGGTAAGTTTATCAACTCGCGCTCGGAGCGTTCTATCCTCGAGGAGGTTAAGCGCGTGAGCCAGATGCCCGATTTCAAGGGTTACCTGTCGGATATAGGCGCGCCATCTGCAAATATGTATCGTATGCGTGGCAAGGATGAGGCATTGTGTAAGCGTTGCAAGCGACCATCGTGCCTACACCCAAAGTTATGCCCAAATATGAATAACGACCACCGCCCACTGCTTGACCTATACCGCAAGATACGCGAAGTTAAGGGCATCAAGAAGGCATTTATCGGCAGTGGCATACGCTACGACCTCTTTGACGACTCGCCATACTTCGAGACTGTGGTTAAATACCACACCTCGGGTCGCCTGAAGGTAGCACCAGAGCATACCGAAGAGCGTGTATTGAGACTTATGCGTAAGCCCTCGTTCAGTATGTTCGAGGATATGAACCGTCGCTTCCAGCAGATATGCCGTAGGGAGGAACTTAAGTATCAACTTATCCCATACTTTATCTCGTCACATCCCGGCTGTGAGGAGCGCGATATGCGAGCCTTGGCAGATAAGGTTTTAGGACGTCTGCACTTTAATTTGGAGCAAGTGCAAGACCTTACGCCTACGCCAATGACCCTATCGTCGGTGATGTTCTATACGGGTATCAACCCATATACTGGCGAGGAGGTATATGTGGCACGCTCGCAGGAGGATAAGCGTCGCCAGAAGAGTTATTTCTTTGGTGGCACACTACCCGAGGAGAGGCGCAAACCTGCAAAGCCACAACCACGAGACACGAAGTTTAAAAAGAGTAATAATAAGTATAGACGATGAAACGAGTAATTATTTTTGCCACACTCCTTATGGTAGGATGTGGTAGCAAGCAACAGCAGAGCGAGAACATCGAGCCTGCAACAGAGATTACAACACCTAAGAAGGTGAGCCTTAAGGGCGAGAAGAAGCCACTTACAAAGTTGAAGGCAAACACCCCTGATATCAAGCCAGTCGATATCCGCGTTGTTACTGCAGACAAAGATATGGAGTATATCAAAAAGCAGTTACCTGTGCCACAGAGCGAGGAGTAACCAAAAGTCTGCGATTATTTGCGCAGAAGATGGGGATGCTGGGGAGTATGGGTAGAGTGGGTATTATGGGGAAGCGCGAGCATCATTAAACTACAATGCAATGCAAAGCAAAGCGCAGAATAGCGACAACGCGGACTAACGCACGACCTCATCCCCAC
>JAGCKG010000151.1 GCA_017647625.1 Alistipes sp.
AACAGACACAAACCCTCAGGGCAGCACGACCGAATTTCTCAGGAGAAGGCTGCATATACAACGCTCGGCAAAAATGCCACCGATGGGTAGTACTTGGCGTACGTCCCATTGGTGGCACTTTTTGTTAGCGGCAGTAGATGTCTGCCTTATCGTGGGAAATTATAGTACCTCTACGTTCCAGTTGTGAATATCCTCAACACGACCGTACTGAATACCCTGAAGGTGATCGTACATCTTCTTGCAAGTCTCGCCAACCTTCATACCGTAGTCGTAAGTAACGTTGTTGTCAAGATCGTACAAAGCACCGATAGGAGAGATAACTGCAGCAGTACCGCAAGCACCAGCCTCCTCAAATGTTGCCAACTCCTCAACTGGGATATCGCGCTCCTCAACTGTCAAACCAAGGTCTGCAGCGATCTGACGCAAACTCTTGTTTGTGATTGAAGGAAGGATAGATGTTGACTTTGGAGTAACGTATGTGTTGTTCTTGATACCGAAGAAGTTTGCAGCACCGAACTCCTCAACCTTTGAGTGGGTTGCAGCGTCAAGGTAGAGTACGTTAGAGAAGCCCTTAGTGTGTGCCTCCTCCAATGACCAGATTGATGAAGCGTAGTTACCACCAACCTTAACATCACCTGTTCCACGTGGAGCAGCACGGTCCTGATCACGCATAATAAGAGCCTTGATAGCTGACATACCGCCCTTGAAGTATGGACCTACAGGAGCGCAGAAGATGATAAGATCTGCCTCGTCTACAGCGCGTACGCCCAAGCAAGTCTTAGTACCAAGTAGGGTAGGACGCAAGTAGAGTGATGCACCTGTCTCGTATGGTGGAACGAAGTCCAAGTTGCGCTTAACGCACTCAACGCAACCCTCTACGAACTGCTCAACAGTTGGAGCTGGCAAGCAAAGACGGTTAGCAGAGTTGATCATACGCTTTGCGTTCTCGTCTGGACGGAAAAGACGAACCTTGCCATCAACGCCGCGGAATGCCTTAAGACCCTCGAAGATCTCCAAACCATAGTGCAAGCAAGCTGCAGACATATGCATCTTGATGTACTCGTCGTCGGTTACCTCCATCTGGCTCCACTGACCGTTAGCGTAGTGGTAACGAACATTGAAAGCGGTCTTGTAGTACGCAAAACCAAGCTCTCCCCATTTAATGTTTTCCATAGTAAAAGTTAAAGTTTGTTAATTGGTAATAAGTTATGTCTTTAGGTTATATTTTTATTTAACCATCTAATTATCAGCGTTTTGCTATCCAATCATAGCACCTGCCATAGTCTTATCCTCTGGCTGTACAAGCACCAAGCGTCCGAGTGCATCCTCTGCCATAAGAATCATACCGCGCGACTCGATGCCCTTAATCTCGCGTGGCGCAAGGTTAGCAAGGACAAGAACCTGACGACCCACCAACTGCTCTGGTGTGTAGTACTCGGCAATACCCGACACGATTGTTCGCTTGTCGATACCAGTGTCGATAGAGAGCTTTAGGAGCTTCTTAGTTTTTGCCACCTTCTCGGCTGCAAGGATTGTAGATACGCGGATATCCATCTTCTGGAAGTCGTCGAACGATACCTCTGCCTTCTGCTCTGTGACATTCTGTGCTGCCTCTGCCTCGAGTTTAGCGCGACGTGATGCCTCGAGTTTGTCGAGCTGAGCCTGAATAGCGTCATCCTCGATCTTCTCGAATAGAAGTTGTGCCTCACCAATGGTGTGACCCGCTGCGATAAGCTCCATAGAGCCGAGTTGCTCCCAGCCGAACTTCTCCACTGCAAGCATCTTGAGAATCTTCTCTGCCGAGAATGGCATAAATGGCTCGATAGCGATAGCGATGTTTGCTGTGATCTGAAGAGCAATATTGAGGATAGTCTTCACGCGCTCTGGGTCGTTCTTAACTACCTTCCAAGGCTCTGTATCGGCAAGATACTTGTTACCGATGCGTGAGTATGCCATAGCATCCTTCAATGCCTCGCGGAAGTGATAGTGTTCGATGTTGCGCTCCAATGAGGTCTTAATCTTCTGCAACTCCTCGATAGTAGTCTCGTCGTACTCTGTCAAAGCACCACGCTCTGGCACTACGCCTTCGTAGTACTTCTTGGTAAGCACCAATGCGCGGTTTACGAAGTTGCCGAGTACGGCAACGAGTTCCGAGTTATTGCGAGACTGGAAGTCCTTCCAGGTGAAGTCGTTATCCTTGGTCTCTGGGGCGTTAGCACAGAGAACATAGCGAAGTACATCCTCCTTGCCTGGGAACTCATCGAGATACTCGTGGAGCCATACAGCCCAGTTCTGCGATGTCGAGATCTTGTCGCCCTCAAGGTTTAGGAACTCGTTTGCAGGCACGTTTTCAGGAAGGATATAGTCGCCGTGAGCCTTTAGCATCGATGGGAATACGATACAGTGGAACACGATGTTGTCCTTACCGATGAAGTGTACCATCTTGGTGTCCTCGCTCTTCCAGTACTTCTCCCAATCTGGTGTAAGGTCCTTAGTAGCAGATATATAGCCGATAGGGGCATCAAACCAAACATACAATACCTTGCCGTCAGCACCCTCTACAGGTACAGGAATACCCCAGTCGAGGTCGCGACTTACAGCGCGTGGCTGAAGACCGAGGTCGAGCCAACTCTTGCACTGACCATATACGTTTGACTTCCACTCCTTGTGACCCTCCAATATCCACTCGCGTAGGAAGCCCTCGTACTTATCCAATGGCAAGTACCAGTGTTTTGTCTCGCGCTTTACTGGCACAGCACCCGATACGGCACTGCGTGGGTTGATAAGTTCGTTGGAAGATAGTGTTGAGCCACACTTCTCGCACTGGTCGCCATATGCCTTCTCGTTGTGGCAGTGTGGGCACTCACCAATGATATAGCGGTCTGCGAGGAATGTCTGTGCCTCCTCGTCGTAGAACTGCTCTGTGGTCTGTTCGATAAACTTGCCCTCGTCGTATAGTTTGCGGAAGAAGTCCGATGCTGTTACGCGGTGTGTAGGCGATGATGTACGAGAGTAGATGTCGAACGACATACCAAGTCTGCGGAACGACTTCTCGATAATCTCGTGGTAGCGGTCTACAACCTGCTGTGGGGTGATACCCTCCTTGCGTGCCTTGATAGTGATAGGCACACCGTGCTCGTCGCTACCGCATACAGATATTACATCGTAGCCCTTCAAACGAAGGTATCTTGTGTAGATGTCAGAAGGCACATAAACACCTGCCAAGTGACCAATATGGACAGGGCCATTGGCATAAGGGAGTGCCGATGTTATAAGATAACGCTTATACTCTTTGCTCACAATTGAGAATTTTATAAAATACAACTAATTGCGCTCTGCTCCATTGTTGAGGTGCTAACTCACTGAAATACGGAGAGTAACACCCTTTGTGCTACGCCCAAGCGCATAATACGAAACAAAGGTAATAAAAAAAACTGAAAACTGAAAACTGAAAACCGAAAAGTATGGTGTCTGCGACGCTTTTTTAAAGTGAAAAGTGAAAACTTAAAAGTGAACTTTGCGATTAAGGTGAGCGCAAAACAAGATTTTTTTTGTTTTGCCGAGCCGTAGCAAAGTCGAGGCATTACGAAGTTTTGCCTCAAAGGTGAAAGGTTTTTAAGGGCGTTTAAGGGTGGTTAAGGGTGTAAAACAATTAGTAATGGTTTCGCTTGTTCCAAGCGACAACTACGTTGAAAGGACCAAAGGGGACCAAAGGGGACCAAAGGGGATATTCGTATTAAGATTACCCTTTAAGCCCTTTTCTG
>JAGCKG010000152.1 GCA_017647625.1 Alistipes sp.
ACACAATTCTACAGATACTAAGCATTTCCCTACTGGATAAAACACCTGTAAATCAACTACTTACAAATTGTGATTACAGATACAACGAAGGACCTGATTGTAACTTATTGTTATTCAGCTAGTTTAAACGAGACACTAGTGGTAAGTAAAGAGTAATTAGTAATTAGTAATGGTTAAAAGGCTGCGCCTTTTTAGGGTGTTTTCGACGCCTTCGGCGTAATTATAAATTGTTAAACAGTTAAATTGCTATTTTTGGTTTTTAAGAGCGACAACAGAACGCACGTCGAATGTGTAAAGCATACTGCAGCCCCAACCTCCACTCGAGAAGTTTAGTAAGTACGCGCGGCCGTAGGTGTCCACAGTAGAAGACCAATGCCCACCTGTTGCAAGCTCAGAATAGCCATTAGCCTTTAGCGTTGAGTTGATTGTTTCCCTTATATCGTAGATAGCTTGCAACTCATTTCGAGCAGGAAGATACCACCCCTCACCCAAATCTGCACACCACTTAAAGGCAGGATAGTGTCTCTCCCAACCACTTATCGACTTTATGGTATTTATATTATTCATACCATCATTATTGTCTTGTGCATTTGTTTTCGAATGATCGGTACTCCACTCTGTTCTGGTAGACTCCACTGACACCGCCTTAACTACGTTATCATCCATATAGAAGACAACACCCTTAACGCCATTAACATCGATAAGGTCGCCAATAGCATAGACTGGTTGGTCGCTGCCCTCCTGGAGTGCGATATTTAGGTCTCTAAACTCACCCTCGGCAACGATAACGCTCTGCTTATTAGTGCGGTAGCCATTTGCCTTAATCTCTATCTCGTGGTCGCCGATAATAGCATCGTACATAAGCGGAGTCCTGCCCACAAGAGCGCCATCCACAAATACCTCTGCCAACGCAGGGGTACTGACGATATTTAGCGTTCCCACAATAGGGGTTGGTGCATCAAGCCTATAGCTCTGCTGGGCAGGGGTTGCGGAGATACTCTGCGTGAGAATAGTAGGGCGGTGGCCCTTCTTGCGGGCCTCGAAAATATAGGCACCTGTAGCAAGTCTACCAGTCCAAGGCGAAGCGTCCTTAAGCTCGTTGTTGACATAGATATCGAAACCCTTGCCAGCATCGAGGGTGACCGTAGCAAAGTCTGCCGAGAGCTTAGGGGCATAGTTCTGCTCCTTGCTATCCTCGATAGTGATATCGGCCTTATGCGTATGGTACAACTCCTTGACAACCATAACACTATGCACTCCACTCGCAAGCTGATGCTTGGCAATAGGGGTCTTGCCGATATACTTATTATCCACATAGATATCGGCATCCTCAAGCACGCCACTATCGGCAATAGTGAGCCAGCCGTGGGCAGGACGAAGCTTAACCTCCCTCTCGACCTTAGCTCCACTAACCACAAACGTACCACTCTCAGGGTGGTACTCATCGGCAAGCACCTCATAGCCGTATGTACCATTATGGAGCGCCAGGGTCACAACACCCGCAGCATCAGGCACATAGTTTTTCTTATCCACAACAACCACAGCATTGCGCGGAACAACCTGGAATACAACATACTGCGGGCGCGACTTGGCAACATTCACATTCATCCTAAAGGCAAGGTTCTCGCTCGTAACCTCGATATCCTGCTCCGAGACTGCCGAGCCATACTTAACCTTCAGCGTGTGCCTGCCAGGCGCAATATCCTTTACCGTAAGGGTGTAGTTGGCATCGGTAGTACCCTTATAGAGATTATCGACATAGACCTCAGCACCCTCAACATCGCAATTTACAAAGATAGGATATGCGGCATTCAACTGCGCCGAGAGCTTGTACTCCTTGTCGCCCTCAAGGTTTAGCGACACCTCGTTCGAGTCGCCATACTTGTCGTGGTGAAGATAGAAACGTGTTGGCTGCTTCGCAGTTAGCTCAACGATAAGACCATTGCCCTCGGCCGCGACATAATGCTTCATAACCACAACATTGCCACCAATCACCATAACTTTAAGCTGATCTATCTCGGTGGCTGTCATACGGTTAACACGCATCTTTAGGCGGGCGCAAGGGCGCTGCGAGGTATCCTTGCCAATCTTATCAATCGCCACACCCGACATCACATCGGTCTGCACCGGCGCAAAACTCTCCTCGTCGATAATAATGCTATAACCCTGTGTCTGCGCCTCAGCCACCACAAACGATAGCAACGCAACAAATATGGTAAGTAGTCGTTTCATACGAATTGTAAAGTAAATAGATAGTACAAAGTTAGAATTTTTTGTCTAATAAAACAAAAAATCTATTAGGGGCTTTTAAGGGTGATTAGGGGTGATTAAGGGCTAATCGAAAGTGAAAACTGAAAACTGAACTTTGCGATTAAGGTGAGAGCAGAACGAGTTTACTTGTTATGCCGAACCGTAGCAAAGTCGAGGCATTACGAAGTTTTGCCTCAAAAGTGTGGTGCGCTTCGCGCGAGATTTATAAAGAGGCCTGAAGGGGATGCTGGGGAGTATGGGTAGAGTGGGGATTATGGGGAAGCGCGAGCATCATTAAACTGCAATGCAATGCAAAGCGCAGAATAGCGACAACGCGGACTAACGCACGACCTCATCCCCACCATCCCCAGAATACCCAAGTTCCCCACAGCGTAGCTGTCGCTTGTCACAAGCGAAACAGACACAAACCCTCAGGGCAGCACGACCTAATTTCTTGTCAGAAGGGGGCATAAATAATTAGTAATTAGTAGAGAGTAATTATTAATAGTTTTGCTTGAAACAAGCGATATATAAACATTAAGGGCAGCACGACCTAATTTCTTGTCAGAAGGGGTTAGATGCAACGCTCGGCAAAAATGCCACCGATGGGTAGTACTTGGCGTACGTCCCATTGGTGGCACTTTTTGTTAGCGGCCGCAGATGACCCCTTATCACAAGAAATTAATTTATGGGACAGGATCATACCCCGACCCTCCCCACGGATGACAACGCAACAGTCGCTTTATGGTAAGGTATAGGCCTTTGATAGGTCCGTACTTGCGCAGTGCCTCAATGGCATACTGGGAGCAGGTAGGTGTAAAACGACAGGTTGGTGGTTTGAGTGGAGATATGCAGAGTTGGTAGAAGCGCACAAGGAGTATAAATGGGAGGGCGCAGATACGCTTAAGAGCTGCTACCCACTTCTGCGAGGATCTTGCAGATGGCATACTCGATAGTTTTATATGGTAGTATCTCCTTGCTTGAGTAGACAAAGGCAATATCTACTCCGAGACCCTTCTCTATAGCAGTAGTAGTAAGGGTTGCCTTATTTAGGCGATAAGCCTCCTTGGTGCGCCTGCGCAGGGTATTACGCTTGTTGGCACGCTTATGGTAACGCTTAGGCACAGAGAAGAGTGCCTCAACACTTGGAGAGGCACTCTTCTCGGTAATAACCATATAGCGAAATGGGTACACAAAGCCCGACGCGCCATCTTTGAAGAGGCGACGCACTGCCGTGAGCGAACTTAAACGCTCCGACTTTGGTAGTGCGTAGGGCTTATCCATAGTTTACTCCTTCTTGCGTACTGTGCGGGTGCGAGGTTTCTTCTGGAGCTTTGTCTGCTGTGCGCGGATAAACTCCTCCTTCTCAAGGTCCACCTTAACCTCGGCATCATCAACCTCGACGCCACCCTCGAGTTTGTTGAGGTAGATATCGAGAGCCTTAACCATAGATGGAGCCTCTGGCGATGGTGCAGAAGCCTTGACCTTCATACCCGCCTCTTTAGCCGCGCGTAGTGTAGCCTCGCCAAATGTTGCTACCACAGGGAGCCTCTCTACATCGAAATTCTCGGCCAGAGCCTTGACATCCGATGGAGAGTATAGAGCAACGATATCGTACTCCTCTGGTTTGATGGTAGACATATCGGCAGATACGGTGCGGGCGAATACCACAGGCGCAACCTGCAACTTTAGTGTCTGTAGCGTATCCAACAACTCCGATTTGTATGGCTCGGTGAGTACAAGCATAAACTTCTCGTCCTTATGCTTTACGATAAGTTCTACGAGGGAGTTGAATGTGCCATCAGCAAAGGAAATCTTACGCTTACGGTATACGATATACTTCTGCAAGTATAGTGCTACAGCCTCGGTGTTGCAGATATACTTCATATTCTCAGGCACGGTGATGCGCGCCTCCTCACAGATGCGGAAGAAGCTGTCGATAGTCGTGCGAGACGAGAATATCATTGTAGTGTAGTCAAGTATCTCTGTGCGCTGTGCGCGGAACTCCTTTAGCGTCACACCGACAACACGAATCAGTGGCTTGTAATCTATTGTAAGATTGTGCTTTGCCGAAAAGTCATAAAATGGCGACTTCTCAATAACCGCAGGTGCTGGCTGCGATACAAGAATTCTGTTCTTTGTCAACTTAGTACAATTTTTATTTATTCAAAAATCAGTCACTTCGCGTTTTATTTTCCTTTAAAAATTTCTCGCCACCAACGCCATAACCAATTGGTTATCAGCACTCACAACCCAATAAATAGGTCTACAAACGCTGTGGTAGCAGGTGTGCAATAAAACTTAAAGGCAGCAAAAATGCGGTGCAAAGGTACAAAATCCAATACAAAATTGAAATTTTTTTATCGATAAAGAACAAAATTGTGTCTTTCAAATATAAAATAATCATCAGCACCGCCACAGCAACAAGCAACGGAACGACAAAAGCGTCACCGCTCTCAATGCCGAGCAACCACACCGCAACAAGAGGATATAACACAACAGATATTCTCACGAAGTGCATATAGCCCATCGCCGAGAGCATAGGGGCTATATCAGAGCCACTAACCCACTCCACAATCTTATGCAGAGCGTAGTACCACGCGACATATACCACCACGATGAATATAGCACCCACCGAGGCATACTCCGATATCGAGGTGCTGTATATAGGCGAGGCTGACGAGATGAAACTCTCTGCGTAGCGCAATACCACCAATGCCAACGCAACAAAGCCAATGGCAGATGCCACCTGCTTAAATCGCTGTAGGGGAAGCAGTCCGCCCTGATATATCATATTTCGCTCGCCACGCATAGTGAACATATCGCGATATAGATGACCTATAAAGCCCGACGAACGATATATCATATTGAGGTAGACAACAAGCGTCAAGAGAAGCAGTATGTGGAATAGTGGCACACCGCTTAATGTAGGCACAAACAACTCGACATCGCCACTTGCAACAAGTTCCGAGCCACCGCCATACATATCCTCGGGAGCGATAGCACGATAACCACCATCATACAACGCCTCGCCACTCGCTACGCGCGAGCCACGACCAAATATCGCCTCGGGTTTCACTATGCTGTAGCCCTCGGTGGCGTAGTATGTCAATAACGAGTTATTCATCGTCCTCCTTACGTTCTAATGTTACACGAATGGTTGTTCCCTTACCCATCTCGGAGCGCACAACAGCAATCTTACCTGCGTGATACTCCTCAATAATTCTGCGCGATAGGGATAGCCCCAAGCCCCAGCCTCGGGTCTTGGTGGTAAATCCTGGCTCGAAGATACGAGTCCAGTTGCTCTTGGCAATACCCTTACCCGTATCGCTAACCTCCACAAATACCGTATTGCCACTCTCGCCCACAACCACTTCTATCGAGCCTTGACCCTGAAGGGCATCGAGCGAGTTCTTCATAAGGTTCTCTATCACCCACTCGAACAGCGCGACATTTATCGATACTCGTATCGGTGCTATAGCCAAGCCGTTGTATGTAAGCGTTACATTGCGTGGCACACGACGACGGAAATACATCACCGTATCACCCACAACCTCATTAATATTTGCTGGCGAGAGTTGTGTCTCGGAACCAATCTTCGAGAAGCGGTCTACAATCTTCATCAGGTGCGCCAAGTCCTTACCCATCTCATCCACCGCCTGCTGATCTACGGGCTGACTACGCAAATACTCTATCCAGCCGAGTAGCGACGATGTTGGCGTACCAAGTTGATGTGCTGTCTCCTTTGCCAAACCCACCCATACGCGGTTATGCTCGCTCTGCTTTGCCGAGGCAAATGCTATATAGGCGAAGATAAGGAAGATGAGAATAGTGCCAAGTTGCATATACGGGAACAACACCAACGCTCTACTATGCTTATTCGACACCAAGTCCGCATAATCGGTCATACCGTAGTATATCGTCACGACGGTCTTATTCATCACACCATACGTCACCGAGATAGGCTTGTTGCTTTGGCTCATAAGCATAATCTCGCGACGCAACAACTCGGGGTTACCCACAATATCCTCCGAGAGGTTTGTTACCCAGACGTTAAGACGCTCATCTGCGATTATAAGTGGCACGTTTGTATGCTCCGCAAGTTCGTGCAACAACTCAGGGTTGTAGACCATCTGACCACCTATGTTTGTCGAGCGCAGGATGTCCTCCCACATCTCCACAGCATTGCGTTCATCCTGTCGTAGTTGCTCTATCGCCACCTCCTGCTCCTGTCTCATTCCCACCGACATACGCCAAGTGTAGACCACCGAGAGCGCAGCAAGCACCAGACCCACAACAATCAATGTAGCGTGGTTGCGTAGCGTAGTGCTAAGTTGCGGACTATGTATGCGTGGAAGTTTCATCGGCACGACTATTTATGCTCCAAATCCACAGGTTGCAGTATACTCATATACCTATCTCTGTCGAGGAGCAACTCTACCGCCTTGTCGACCTCGCTGTCATCCACGACCATACGCTCCTGCAAACCCTCCTGGTATGCGTAGCGTAGCACGATATTGCTATTTAGCGCATCCACAATCTCGTCGCGATAGGTCTGCATATTCGACATCTTATCATCCTTTAACTCGGCTCTCAACGCCTCAACCACATCACCTAAACTCTCGGTGTACTGATCCTTCTCAAGAGCCTCCTCCAATATTCCTAACGCCTTGCGCGTAGCCGACTCATATGGCACATCCTTATCTGCAATGTAGTTGCAGAAGTCGGCATAGTCGGCATCTGTAATGGAGAATGTGCGGATATCTATTTTGTTGTTATGATGACTCTGCATATACCTATCTGCCCAATCATCCATATAGCCCATAGTATAGAGCATTACAGCAAAGCGACTCACATACTCTGGCTCAATCTCCACATCTGGGAGAATACCGCCACCATCGTAGACCTTGCGACCACCACGAGTTCTAAACTCCACTCTTAATGAGTCGGGAATCGTGGTTGCACTACCATCTGTACGCATCGTAGCATAGTTACGCGACTGTATGCAACGTCCCGAAGGGATGTAGTATTTCGCAGTTGTGTACTTCAAGTAGTTGTTGTAACCTACATAGCGTGTCTCCTGCACCAAGCCCTTGCCGTATGTGCGATCGCCCATAACCACCGCTCTATCCATATCCTGCAACGCACCCGCCAAAATCTCAGATGCCGAAGCAGAGGAGTTGCTTACAAGCACCACAAGAGGTATATCCTCAGCAATAGGTGCATAGCGTGTGTCGAAGTGGCTTAACGATGATGAGTCGCGACCCATAAGCGACACCACACGACTACCACGAGGCAGGAACAACGATGCTATATCTATGGCCTCGCGCATAACGCCACCGCCATTATTTCTGTAGTCGAGGATAATACCCTTTAGCGAGTCCGTAGCCAACAACTTCTCCACCGCACGACGCATCTCATCGTAACTACCCTCGATAAAGTCGTTATGCGAGATGTAGCCTATGCCGTCGCGGATGATACCCGCGTAATTAACACTTGGAATAGAGATACGCTTGCGTGTTATGTGTAGCGTATCCACCGCGCCACCTATGTTGCGCTCTATGACCACCTCTACCTCGCTCTCTGGTTCTCCCTTAAGACGCGAACTGATATCCTCAACGTCCTTACCACGCATATCCTCGCCACCTATGGCAAGAATCTTATCTCCAATCTTTATTCCCGCCAAATCGGAAGGCGAATCTTTATATGGTTGTGCAAATATTATATAATCCTCGCGCTTGCGTATAAGCGAGCCTACACCACCATAGCGACCCGTAGTCATAATCTCGAAGGCAGACATAGCCTCCTCCGAAAGATACTCCGAGTATGGGTCTGTGGCCACAGTCATACCTCTCACTGCGGAGTTTAGCAGGGTTGTCGCTGGCACATCATCCACGAAGCCCATATCAAACTCTCGCATTATATTGCAAAGCACCTCTGTTGCCTGCCCAAGTTCGAAATCGCGCTGTGTGCGGTCACTCTCCTGTGCCTTCAACTCCATAGTGGCAAAGGACAATGCCACAAAGGAGAGTATAATACGAAGTGTTGCTCTCATTATCAAACTGATTTTATAGGTGGGAAGCACTCCCAACCCGCTGTTAATATCGCTCCTTATGCTCGATATAGGCGTTCAACTGATAGATTATGCGCACTGCGCTACGACGGAGACCCTCAATCTCAACACCACCCTCTACCACGCGCACCAATATCTCATCCTCGAAGAGTAGTGTAATACGGCGAATGATACCCTCGGCACGATACACCAATCTACCCTCGCGTACCTCTGCAAACTTAAAGCCATAGAGCTTCATCGCATTATCGATACGGATGCGGTCAGCCTCGATGTCCACACCAGCAACCACACGTCGCACATAGCCAAAGCGTGGATAGAATAGTGCCAACGCCACAAATGCCACAACAAGCCACACACCTCTATCAGAGCCAAACTGCGCCCTGATGAGCGTTACTACATCCACCATACCATCGTACGTGTAGATAGATGAAGCCCACAATAGTGCTACATATAAAACGCAGATAAGAAGCAGATATTTTAGCGAACGAACAGCATATTTCATAATAGGGATGTTCTATAAATTAGTAAATTAAGTTTAACAATAGGAGGTTGTATTTTATCTTTCGGTCGCTTTTGTGTCTATTTCGGTATCTTTCATATCTTTTCTTGGTTGCTATGCCCGCATAGCGCCCTCGAAACAGATAAGAATTCTATCCGAAATATCTCACAAAATCAACTCGACCTAATTTATAGAACCTCCCAATACTCATTTTTATAGGTTGTTGATATGTGTGGCTACCTCCTCCATAAGCCAGCGTGGTGTAGATGTAGCACCGCAGATGCCGACACTCTCGGCTCCCTCAAGCCATTGTGGGTCTATCTCGGATGCCTCCTCGATGTTGTAGCATCGCTCATTAGCCTTGCGACATACCTCCGAGAGTACACGACCATTCGATGACTTTCTGCCACACACAAATATCACCACATCGACACTTTGCGAGAACTCCGCAAGGTTAGCCTCACGTCCTGCCACACGACGGCATATGGTGTCATCCACCGTAAACTCCACACCCTCGGTCATACTATCGCCTATGCGCTCCGCCATACGGTTAAAGAGGTCGATGCTCTGCGTTGTCTGCGAGAGGAAGTAGATAGGGCGAGCATAGTTCAGACCCTCCAACTCTGCCTCGCTCTCCACCACAACAACATCATCCCCTACCTGACCGATAAGACCTACAACCTCTGCGTGACCGCGCTTACCAAGCAACACCACCGAGCCACCTACGCTACACATCTTGGCATAGGCCTCGCGCACACGTCGCTGTAGACGCGCCACCACAGGGCAGGTGGCATCTATGATCTCCACACCGCTTGCCTCGGCAAGACGATATGTCGTTGGAGGCTCTCCGTGCGCTCTGATAAGCATTGTATGCCCCATCAACGATGATATATCAGAGTGCGAGATGGTGTGTAGACCTAAGTTCTGAAGTCGTTGCACCTCGACGCGGTTATGCACAATGTCGCCAAGACAGTAGACCTCGCCACGACTCTTTAGCGCGCTCTCCGCCTCGCCAATAGCCCTTACAACACCAAAGCAGAAGCCTGAGTTATCATCTATTACAACACGCATACTAACAACCCACTACTCGTTGATACTCTCTATCGAACCACTCCATCTGCTCCTCGACACTCATATGCGAGTTATCAAGCACGATGGCATCCTCCGCTTTGCGTAGTGGCGATATAGCACGTGTCATATCGGCGTGGTCGCGCGATACCACATTCTCGTATATCTCCTCAAGGCTTACGTTGTCGCCCTTGGCAGTGAGTTCCTTATATCTGCGCTCCGCACGCACCATAGCATCGGCAGTCATATATATCTTTAGTTCGGCATCGGGGAATACCACCGTTCCGATATCTCTACCATCCATCACTACACCGCCATCGCGACCCATAGCCTGTTGCATAGCCACCAACTTCCTGCGCACAGCACCTATAGAACTTACCGCACTCACGCAGTTGCTCACCTCGATAGTACGAATCTTGCCCTCTACCATATCGCCGTTAACGTAGATGTCGCTGGCACCGCGCTCTGGGTTGAAGCGGAAATTGATATTTATATCATCGAGCATAGCCTCTATCTTCTGCTCGTTTGCTATACAGGACTCTATAGCACCATTCTCCAAGGCATATAGTGTTACGGCGCGATACATAGCACCTGTGTCGATAAAGATATATCCCAAGCGTGCCGCTATGGCCTTGGCAAACGTACTCTTGCCACACGATGAGTGACCATCAATGGCGATGATAATTCTCTTGTTATTCATAACTACTCTATAATTACCGATAGAAGTGTTGCCACACCCAATACCATAATCACCAAACCTGCAACGCGGTTGATGATAATCATATGGCGTGGCTTGAAGCCTTTGTGGAAGATGCTGATAATGGACGTCACACCAAACCACCATAACGTTGCTCCAAAGAAGAAACCTCCCAATACCAAGACATTGTATAGGGCTTCGTTAAGCGCGAATGCACCATCGCCAGCACTATGGAAATCTATTGTGAGGTCTATATTGAACATTGTAAAGAATGCCAAGATGTATGGTATTACCACCACAAAGTTAGCAAGCGTAAAGCCGAACATAGAGCCGAAGTCCTGCCATAACGCGCTCTGACCGGTCTTGTTCTTTCGTATCTGTGGCACAGGGTTTTTGAAGAAGATGAATACGCCCACAATAACAACAAAAACGCCACCCACCAACTGGATAATCGAACTATACTCGTCGATGTAACTCTTCATAAGGGCGTATACCGAGAATGCAAGTATCGCCATCAGGGTGTCGGCACACACCACGCCCATACTCGAAATAAAACCCGAGAGGTGTCCCTTGCTGAGCGTGCGCTGAATACATAGCACTGCCACAGGACCCACTGTCACCGATGATGCCAAGCCCACACAGAGTCCACCAAAGAGTATTTTGAGTAGTTCAACCAACATATTTTCTCTATTACAAACCTCACGCCACACCCCACTATTGAGCAATGGGGCTATATCGTGGCAAAGATAGAGAAAAAAAGTGAAAAGTGAAAGGTTTACTGCCTTTCACTTTTCAGTTTATTAATGAACTCTGGGAACTCGCTCCACAGAGGCTCTGTAAGAAGCCACCATTCGCGGGCCTCGGCACTCTGCGAGGGGCGGTCGGAAGCAATATCTCGTCTAAAAGCCTCGTTATCGGGATGCTCCTGCAAAAGGAGTTCCTCATAAAAGTGTTTGTGGCGAGAACGAAGGTGTTTTAGAAGATCCGTATCCAACTCTCCATCGCGCTCAAACGATGCCCAAAGGCGCGCTACGACAGCCTCGGCAGACTTATCCGTAAGGTCTATAACAAGATCCTCGAAAGCCTCCCACTCTTCAGTGGCTATATAGCAGAGCGCAAGCAGGTTAACACCCTCGAAATGGTCCTCTGGATCGCACTCCAAGAGCAACTCCAACTGCGCCATACTCATCTCTAAGTCGCCAATGCGGAAGTGGTCCACAGCCGAGCCATAGAGTATCGCAATGGCAGCGCGAGAGTTGTTATGTTCCCAGCGTAGTGGCATAGCCTCATCCTCTGGCAAGGCATCGGCAAGGAGTTGGAACGCCTCATATCTGCGCTCACACGCCTCGTTATATCGACCCTCGGCAACGAGTTTATCTACAACCTCCTTGTGCTTTACAAAGTTATATATGCCCTGACCCTCAAGTTCAAACGACTGCTCCGAGGTGGGGTTAAATATTGGCTTCATTCTTTATATTTTTACGAATTAGATACATCATCAAGCCAGCAATTACGGCTGTTGCTGCGCCACCATAGATATATGCAAGCGGTGTTGCACCCATACCCACAAACTGTCCCGATACGAAGAAGAACGATGAGCAGACGTAGGTCATACATATCGCAGGTATTAGAGCGATGATGCTCCAGCGACTACCGCGACGCATAAGCCACGAGGTTATCATCCACAACGTAATAACCGATAGTGCCTGATTTGACCACGCGAAGTATCGCCAAATAACATCGAACTCCATAAATGCGATGCCTACACCCATAGCAAAGAGCGGTATGCTGACAATAAGACGCTTATATATAGGTTTCTGGTCGTAGTGGAGCAAATCGGCAAGGATAAGTCGTGCCGAGCGGAAGGCAGTATCGCCCGACGTGATAGGGGCAATAACAACACCCATAATCGCCAAGATGCTACCAATCTTACCGAGTGTGGTATCGCATATCAACGACACCGCAACACCAGCATTGCTTCCGTTAGCCTGCATATAGTCGTTCAACGCCTCCACGCCACCGAAGAATGCCATCGCCACACCAGCCCATATAAGGGCGATTATAGACTCCGAGATCATCGCACCGAAGAATATCGGACGCGACTGCTTCTCGTTGGTCATACAGCGTGCCATAAGTGGCGACTGCGTAGCGTGGAAACCCGATATAGCACCGCAGGCGATACTGATAAAGAGTGTCGGTATAATCGGCAGATTCTCAGCATTGAAGTGCATATTTGCAAACGACGTAAGTTCTGGTATTTGATAGTCGCCAAAAACCATAACACCAAACAGCATCACCGCCATAGCGATAAGTGCTGCACCGAAGATTGGGTATATCTTACCGATAACCTTATCGATAGGCAATATCGTAGCCACGAAGTAGTAGATGATAATTATCGCCACCCACGCCATATATGGGAAATCGGTCTTGTCTGCAAGTATCTGCGACGGTGTCACGATAAAGACACCACCTACCAACACCATTAGTAGCGGTATCACGATGGTCGATAGTTTGTGCATACCGCCACCGAGATATTTGCCTATAATCTCCGAGAGGCTCTTGCCATCGTTACGCAACGATATTACACCCGCCATATAGTCGTGCATAGCACCAAACAGCACACCACCTATGGTTATCCATAGAAAGGCTACAGGACCATAGCACGCACCGAGGATAGCACCAAAGATAGGTCCAGTTCCTGCAATGTTGAGCAACTGAATTAGGAATATACGCCAGCGAGGAAGAGGCATATAGTCTACCCCGTCGTACAATCTCTCGGATGGCACTTGCGCCTTACCATCCACTCCGGTCAACTTATCGAGAAACTTGCCATAGAGGAAGTATGATGCAATAAGCACCGCCAAACAGCATAGAAATGTTATCATAAAACTCTAAAAATATGGAAGGTTATTAAAGGCGATTAAGGGTTATTAAGGGAGATTAAGGGCAACTATATTAAACCCTTAACAACCACTAATAACCCTTAAAACCCCTAATAACCCTTAAAAGTTTTCAGTTCGTTAAGCGTTTCCCTTAGGACCAAATGGGTCGGCAGGCATAGGTGCATTGTTCAACTTAATCTGACCCATAGTAGCCTCGTAGCGTGTTACATTCTCCTGAAGAGTGAGCAACAGACGCTTTGCGTGCTCTGGGGTTAGCACAATGCGGTTCTTAACTCTTAACTTGCTGATGCCTGGAAGCATCGCGCCAAAGTCGAGAATAAACTCCGATGCAGAGTGTGTGATTAATGCGCGGTTGCAATAACTACCCTGAGCCACCTGCTCGTCGAGCTGAATCTCAAGGGTCTGCTGTTTCTTAACGTCGCTCATAGTATCTCACGTTTTAAGATTAGCAATTCATTGCACCACAGCAGTGGATAACCTGACCACTAACATATGATGATAGGTCAGAAGCGAGGAAGAGCGCAACATTTGCAACATCCTCTGGAGTACCACCACGACGCAATGGAATCTGTACAGCCCACGCATCCTTAACCTCCTGTGAAAGTTGGTTTGTCATCTCGGTGATGATAAAACCTGGAGCGATACAGTTAGCACGAATACCACGAGGACCCATCTCCTTAGCGATAGACTTTGCAAGACCAATCATACCAGCCTTTGATGCTGAATAGTTGCACTGACCAGCGTTACCGCTAACACCTACTACAGATGACATATTGATGATAGAGCCACTGCGTTGCTTTGCCATAACAGGTGTTACAGCGTGAATGAAGTTGAATGCCGACTTAAGGTTTACGTTGATAACAGCATCCCACTGTGCCTCCGACATACGCATCATTAGACCGTCCTTTGTAATACCTGCGTTGTTAACAAGCACGTCGATACGACCGAAGTCCTCAACCACCTGCTTTACAACCTCGTGAGTCTCCTCGAAGTCTGCAGCGTTAGATGCGTAAGCCTTCGCCTTAACACCCATAGCCTCAATCTCCTTTACAGTCTCCTCAACAGCCTCGTTAATAGCCAAATCTGTGAATGCCACGTTAGCACCCTCCTGAGCAAAGCGTAGAGCAATTGCCTTACCAATACCACGACCAGCACCTGTAACAAGTGCTACCTTACCTTCCAAAAGTTTCATAACTTATATCTTTACTTTTGTGTTATACCCTATTTACCATCCCACTTACGAAGTGCCACACAAGCATTATGACCACCGAAGCCCAAAGAGTTCGAGATTGCTACTGTAAGGTCAGCCTCAACCGCCTTGTTAGGAGTGTAGTCAAGGTCGCACTCTGGGTCAGGGTTTGTAAGACCGATAGTAGGTGTTACAATACCGTGGTGTAGCGACAATGCTGAAGCGATAAGCTCTACAGCACCTGTAGCACCAAGCATATGACCTGTGATAGACTTTGTAGATGTAATCTTCGCCTTCTTGGCAGCCTCCTCACCCATAGCGAGTTTGATAGCCTTGGTCTCGGCAGCATCGTTGAGTGGAGTACCTGTACCGTGAGCGTTGATGTATAGAAGATCCTTCTCTGCATCGAACTTAGCCTCATCCAACGCCTGCTTGATAGCACGCGATGCTGGGATACCATCTGGACGTGGAGCAGTGAAGTGGTGAGCGTCGCAACTGTTACCATAACCTACAACCTCTGCGTAGATCTTAGCACCACGCTTCTGTGCGCTCTCCAATGACTCGAATACCATCATACCAGCACCCTCTGCGATAACGAAGCCGTGACGGTCTGCCGAGAATGGCAACGATGCCTGAAGAGGATCCTCCGAGCGTGACAACGCCTTGCTATTTGCAAAACCACCGATAGCCAATGGATGTACCGAAGCCTCAGCACCACCAGTGATGATAGCATCAGCATAGCCGTGCTTAATAGCGCGGTAAGCCTCACCCGCAGCGTGCGTACCTGTAGCGCAAGCAGTCACAACAGGCAAACATACACCCTGTGCATTGTGTGAGATAGCCACATTACCAGATGCGATATTTGAAATCATCATAGGCACGAAGAAAGGAGAGATACGACCTACACCCTCGTTAGCCATTACAAGAGTCTGGTTTACAAATGTATCCATACCACCGATACCAGAGCCGATGTAAACACCCAAACGCTCAGGCTCGATATTCTCACCACTCTTAAGACCAGAGTCCTTCATAGCATCCGAAGCAGCTGCCATAGCATAAATACAGAACTTATCGCTACGACGTGCGAGACCTGCATTTAGCTCGTACTCCGACTGATCGAAATTCTTAATCTGACCAGCAACCTTTACAGGGAGATTGTACTCATCCAAACCCTTAATAAAGTCGATACCGCAGACACCCTCAACAAGGTTCTTCCAAGTATCCTCAATATGGTTACCCACTGGGGTAATAGCACCAATACCAGTGATAACAACTCTCTGTTCCATCTATCTTTTATTTGTTAATTGTTTATGCGATTGCCACTATTTACTATAAGTAAACTCTCGCTATAATCCAAATATTGTTTACTACACTAAATTTTTTACTTTGCCCACTCAATCACACACGCACCAGTGGTAAAACCAGCACCGAAAGCACTGAATACCAACTTATCGCCCTTCTGAAGTTTACCCGCACGGTTAAGCTCGTCGAGCAACGCTGGCAATGCCGCAGAAGAGATGTTACCATAACGCTCTACGTTATGTGGCACACGCTCCTCATCAACACCAAGGAAGTGACGGATAGAGTCTATAATGCGAAGGTTTGCCTGATGCAAGACATAATACTTGATGTCCTCTGGCTGAAGACCTGTCTCGTTAAGAAGTTTGCGAATATCTCGGCACGAGTTTGTCACAGCGTGCTTGAACACATCGCGACCCTTCATCACCAATGGCTCAAAATTCTCATCCTTGTCGATATATGGTGTTGGCTCAAGACTACGCTGATAGTACAACACATCTGTTAGCGATGATGTGGTTAGGCGAATAGCCTTCAACTCGTCACCCTCCGATACCACAGCAGCACCTGCGCCATCACCAAAGAGTACAGACGTACTTCTATTCTCCCAACTTACCATACGCGATGGCTCCTCTGCACACACGATAAGGATATTCTTCGCCTTCTTGCAACGAATCTTATCCTCTGCCATATCCATTGCAAAAATAAAGCCTGCACACGCAGCATTGATATCCAACGTAGGGCAGGTAGCACCAATCTTACCCTGAATGATACAACTCAGTGCAGGTGTCACATACTCATTGACTACGTTTGAGCATATGATAAAGTCGATATCCTTAGCAGTAAGATTTGCATCCTCCAACGCCTTGTTAGCAGCGATGACAGCCAAATCCTCTAACTTCTCTGACGAAATTACCAAACGCTCTTTGATACCAGTGCGCTCTGTGATCCACTCGTCAGTAGTCTCAAGAAACTGCTCAAGCATCGTATTGGTCACACAACACTTTGGATGTGCCGATCCTGTTCCAATTATCTTCATCAAAAATATTTGTTAGTTAATAATATTCCTCTTCAATTTTCATCATTGCTCAAATCGACCAACTCACTTCGGAACATTATACCACCACCATATCTCCCTCGCTGTTCTCCGCTCTCGCCTCGAACATTTTGGCACCTTGTACCCTTTGGGAGTAAGTCCTTTCTTGCGTACTAATATACACAAAATTTTTTCTTTGAGCGACGCAAAGATAACGATTTGCATCTCTATATATCTATTTTATGTGGTAAATTCACGAATATCGTGGTAAATTTGCGCTATTTGTGGTAAAATGTTTTGCATTTTATAGATTTTGTATACATTTGTAACCTAAATTTTATCAGTATGATGCCTACAATCGAGAGAGAAATACCCAAATTTATAGTCTCGCGCAGATATATTTCGGTGCTGATAGCCTTTATCCTTTTGTTCTCGGCACTCTTTCTTGTCATCTACCAACCCTTCTCTATGGCGGTATGGTTTGGCACATCGCAGACGCTAAATTTCAGTTTCACTATCCTATTTTATTTGAGTTCTATTGTGGTGCTTATACTCAGTCGAACACTGATGTACACCATCTACAATAGGTTGGATATAACGGTGATGACTTATATATGGTGGATAATGGCGGAGAACCTGATTATCTCACTGATATATACACTTATTACTGTCAACTTCTTCCCGATGCCAGGTATTGCAACGCCTACATTGGCAACACGCGCATTGTTGTGTGTCACAATTATCCTTGCTGTACCTAATGCCTTTGTACTATTCTATGCAGCCTATTGCGCTAAGTGTGAGGAACTTCAGGCATCACAATACCAGTATCAGCAACTCGAAAAGGAGTTCCGCCTACTCAATAGTCGCCAGCAAGACCTACGCACCGTAGCACCCACACATAAGGATACTCCAAAGATGATTAACCTTCACGATAATAATGGAACACTGCGCCTCTCGATAAATACCGATGCTCTCTACTACCTTGAGTCGGAGGATAACTATATCAAGGTCTACTATAAGCATCAGGAGCGCGTCTTATCCTATATGCTACGATGCCGAACACGCAGTGTTGAGGAGAGCCTCAAGGACACGTCAATGGTACGCTGTCATCGCTCTTACATTGTGAATATCAACAAAATACAATTTATGGAGGAGGATAAGCGTATGCACTACATCACGCTTAATGATAAGTCTATTGCGCGCATCCCAGTCTCAAAGAGTTACTACGACAAGGTTGTTGCCTCGCTCAACGCCATCCAAGACAAGGAGTCGAAGACGGAGATCCTCGTCGCAGACAGCAGCGAAGGAGATAGCGGCAAGTAGCAAAGTGAAAACTGAAAACTGAAAACTGAAAAGTAAGGTGCGCTTCGCGCGAGTTTTATAAAGGGGCCTGAAAGGGCAGAAAAGGGCAGAAAGGGGAATTGGTATGCTTATCCGCTTTAGTCCGCTTTGCTCCCCTTTAGGCCCTTTCAACGTAGTTGTCGCTTGGAACAAGCGAAACAGACACAAACATACAGGGCTGCACTCCCTAATTTCTCAGGAGAAGGCTGCAGATACAACGCTCGGCAAAAATCCCGACGATGGGCTGTACTTGAGGTACTGCTCATTGTCGGGACTTTTTGTTAGCGGCAGTAGATGTCTGCCTTATCGTGAGAAATTACTCGTGGTGGTATGGTTCGTTTTTAAGTATAGTAAATGCTCGGTAGAGCTGTTCGGTGAAGATGGCACGCACAATCTGGTGTGAGAATGTCATTTTAGATAGGGAGAGTTTGCTGTTGGCGCGCTGATAGACGGCATCGGAGAAGCCGTAAGGACCACCGATGAGGAATACAAGACGCTTGGTGCCTGATAGCATACGACGCTGTAGCATATCGGCAAACTCTATAGAGCGCAACTCTGCACCGCGCTCATCGAGGAGCATAAGGTGGTCGGAGTCGGTTATAAGTTTAAGGATAGCCTCACCCTCGAGACGCTTCTGCTCGGCTTCGGATAGTTTTTTGGTGTTGCGCACGTCTGCAATGGTGGTTATAGCAAAGCGCACATAGTGATTTAGACGCTTGGTATACATCGCCACCAGAGCCTCAACCTCGCGCATATCTGTCTTTCCGACAACTATAAGTTCAATATTCATTACTCTTGAAGGAGTTTAGGACGCATAATTGCGACAAGTACACCATTGGATAACAGCAACATACTCTCGGCATCCATCTCGTAATGAGTGACGCTATCGAGCATATCGAAATATCTATTTTCAGCCTCGAAGTTCTCACAGTAACGGCGTGTAGAGCCGAGGTCGGCAAAGGTAAGCGCGCGCGTAGGTGTTACTACATATGTCGCTGTAAAGCGGTTGCAGTCGCCCTGACCAGTAGCGTTACCATTGTCGTGCAGTAGTAGCGTGAAACTATCGCCTGTGGCTACGAACTCTCTACCCATAATCTGCACAAGTTGCCACTCCGTGCCTACGAGGGGCTTTTCGAGTTTTGCGCGCTTGCGACAGTCACAACATCCTATCATTAGAGTAGTTAGAAGTATAGTTGCAAAAAATAAAATGGCTCGTTTCATATAAATATCTAAATTTTTGTTACCATTTCTAAAATATTGTTACCTTTGTAGTCGGAACAAAGATAATACAAATCAATTAAAAATTTATACGAAATGAAAAAAGTTATCGCATCACCATTGGCACCAAAGGCTGTTGGTCCATATTCACAGGCTATCGCACACGACGCAACTCTTTACATCTCTGGTCAGCTACCTATCGACGGTGCTACTGGCAAGATGGCTGAGGGCGTAGAGGCACAGACACGTCAGGCATTGACTAACCTCGGTTATATCCTTGAGGAGGCTGGTTACACATTTGACAACGTGGCTAAGACAACAGTTCTTTTGGCCGACATCGCAGACTTCGGTGCTATGAACGCTATCTATGCAGAGTTCTTCACTGGCGACAAGCCTGCTCGTATCTGCTATCAGGTTGCAGCATTGCCTATGGGCGCATTGGTTGAGATTGACGCTATTGCTATTAAGTAATTAGCATAGAGTCCTAAAGTAAAACGCTGAGGGTGTCCGCACAAAATTGTCGGACACCCTCTTATCGTGTACAAATTTATTTAAATCAAACATTCAATTTACAGGATATATTCTCTCTTATACAAAGATAAGAAATATTACCATTAAAAGTTCAACGCGACACCCACAGAAAGCGTATGTACAAATGCAATTGCTGTAGTATTCACTTCAAGCAAATCATCATCCACACTTGAAATGAATAGTTGCACATCAGTCGGATATAGGTTCATTCCATAACGCAAGAAGAACGACCAACGATTGATATTAACACCTATAGATGGAGATATATATGCTCCTGTGGTTAATTTTTCAGTAATACTAAATCCCGTCCTAAGCGACATATAGGGAGATATATTGCTGTCGTGAAGAGAGTACTTCGCCTCCATAAAAAATGGTAAAGAGATTAAATGATGAACTGCTTGTAGGTCTAAATAGTATCCCACGCCAATACCCATCGCCCAACCATTACCAAGACGACATCCGTTAGTTGTACTAACACCTATCTCACCACCTGGAAATAATGCACCACCTGATAGTTCCACATTACCCCAATACCCCATATCGCTATAGTTATACTCCCTACTCTGAGCATTTGCGCTATAGCCAATAGCGAACAAGGTAATGATGCAAACAACAATGTTCTTTCTCATAAGATTAGATTTGAAGTATTATAATATACCTAAATAGCAACTCAGTCCTCAAAAGTCTCAAATTTAGGTATTAGTTTATTTTGGTATAGTTAAATGTAAATACCAAATCAACTATTCCATAGCCCCTAACTGCGAATTGGGTATCATCGATGGTACGTGTTCCACCTCCTATATCTCCAACATTATTTGCGAGTATAGCCTTTCTAATCAATTCATTATGTACTCTAAGAATCGAACCATTATTTAATTCAATAGAGACATTAGCAAGACTTGTAGGGTCGATATATGGTTTGCCGTCCTTTATACCAATACCAACATTTGCATTCAACGAAATATCTCCAGCAAAGTTATGCTCTGTAACGAAGTAAATTTTTTGGTTTGTTTCGTGCAGATCCCAATCATCATCAAACACCATATTTCTTTTATACCATACTCCATCTCTACAATCCTTTCGTGGTATTGTTAAAGAAATAGCCTTATGAAATGTTGCACCAGCTTCATCACAAATACCATCTTTCCACACAACATCGCTCGATGCTCTGTAGATTGCCAATCTCATTTTTGTTTGCAAAAACTTCATCCAATCCGTACCATCTACACGAAGAGCTGAAACACAAGTGTACAACACATCATTCTCATCAATAATATTGCTGTCAGTTATATTTTGTTTGATTAGTCCATCAGGCAAGTTTGGGGTATCTGGCACAACAGATATAGTCGTATCTTGAGGATTTACATACACAAATGTACTAACATCATCGTATAGCGATGAATCACCACTAGTTTCACCATTCTCTTTAGGCATAACTATAACTGTTAGGTTTTGTTGTGCATATTCATCGTCGATGTATGGTACATACTGAGTTGTTCCATCTTCCCCAATTTGATAGCCGTCAGTCCATTCTTCTTGCACCAATGGATGATATCCGACTGTTATATATTCTGGAATATCTTCAAAATTATCACTATACGGAACATAAAACTCGACCTCAAGATTTTGCAATTCATCGAGTGTCATTACATCTCCTCGAGTAATAGTTCCATCAAAAATACTGCTATACTTATCTCTATTCATATTTATCTCATCAAGCATTAGTGTTGCTAGATTATTCTTACTGCGTGTGGAAAAATTAATTAAATTATCCATATACACACATTCGTAGCGATCTGTTTCTTTGACAGCCATTTCTGCAAAATCAAATACAAACTTTGAGTCTTCAGCGTTGATTATTATACTGGCAACATCCTTGAGCAAACACAACTTATCAGACTTGCTTAAATCTAAATTAGTTGTATTAATTTCAAATTCATTCATCTTAGGGCTTTCAGAACAAGCAGTTGCACCAATAGCCAAAGTTGTGGCTATAGCAGCTAAAACAAAATAAAACTTTTTCATAATTTTAAGGTTTTAAATGGTTAATAAATTAGGTATTAGTTTATAGCGAGAACTCTCCGAAATACTCCTCATTCTGGGTGTAGATTACCACTTGATAGTAACCCTCATCGCCAGATAGAGGAATGGTTGTAGAGCATATTCCCGATGCACTACCACTCCATATATCACCAGTGGTTAGGTTGGTAACTACAATATCGGCATCACCCAAATCGCTATTAAAAATAAGTGTAAGCATTTCGTTGCTGTAGCAAGCCTCGATATCAGGCTGTACAATAGAAACCGGCGTAATTGGAACCTTTGGTTTTGTAGGTTTAATACTAATAACTAAGTCAGGATAGATAGTTGGTAGAACCATCTGGGCACCAGCGTTTGATAGCGACATAAACGCAAAACATAAAAGTAAGAATGTCTTTTTCATAATTGATAGTTTTGTAAGATTTTGCTACTGCAAAGTTACCAACATATAATCAAATATACGAAAAAAATAGGGAAGATAA
The DNA here is from genome assembly GCA_017647625.1 of Alistipes sp. Lineage (GTDB taxonomy): Bacteria > Bacteroidota > Bacteroidia > Bacteroidales > Rikenellaceae > Alistipes. The sequence continues at coordinate 22,624 of JAGCKG010000152.1, forward strand.
ATCTCCCCTATCAATTTATAACATATTGAACATCAACAGTTTACATATAGGGGATATTGAAAAAATCTCCCCCATACTGATTATCAAGCAGTTACATATTTACAAAAGTGCGCACTATATGTATATATCGGAATATCAACACTATAAATCATCTCCTCAATAGCATCTTTATGATTTCATTATCCAAACCTGCCTCTATCATCTTATTTTTGACCTTATATTTAATTCGATATAGAGCAGCGTCGTCAATATCGAGTAGTAAACACATCGAACGATTTGAAAGACCAGAGAGCACATATATAATATACCTTAGTTCCTTGTCAGAAAAACGGATATTACTCTCCTTTATAGACATAACAACATTGTTGTGTTGCAAGTTTACAACACGCTCAAGTTGCGTAATCGAGTCACTATCGTTACGCATTGAGTCTACCATATATTTTACACGCTCAACAATTTTATACGATGCACGAGGGGTATTGCCGTGTTCATAGTATGCTTCAAATAGAGTATTGAGGTCTGCAAGTTGATTTTCATAGACACTCTGAACATCCTCTAAAATCTTCGACGAACTATTTTCATAGCTTTGGCGCAGCTCTCCAACCAACGATATATACATCTCTATTTCGTGTCGTTGCATTATCATCCTATGGCGTATATAAAGAGCAATGGTAATTGCAATAATCAACAATAGCAAAAACACAAAGATATTTCTATATTTTACATATTGAGCGCGTTCCCTCGCAATATCAATATCACGCTTCAATAAATCGATCTGGGTATTGAGAATAGGCAACTCCAAAACACTTAACAATAACTCCTCTTGTCTGTCAATATATTTAGACATCCAATACAATTGAAGTGACCCCAAAAGTTTGGACAAAAAACTTATGGGGTTTCTTTATGCGCAAAAAACACGATTATGTAGCATTACTCAAATATATGAGGATGCTCGAAGATGGTTACTCGGTCAAATCAATTGCTAAAAATTTTGGTAT
>JAGCKG010000153.1 GCA_017647625.1 Alistipes sp.
GTTGCTTTTGTGCCTATTTCGACATCTTCCTTATCTTTACTCGGTTACAATGCTCGCATTGCGCCCTCATAAGAGATAATGAATCTGCTCGAAATAGCCTACAAAATCATCTCGACCTAATTTATAGAACCTCCCTAAATAGAAATTGATATCTCTTATTTTCGCTTACTTTATATCGAAGTTTAGTAGGGTTTTGCCTGCAACTACAACCTTATAGTTATCGCCTTCCTTAACATCGAACTCCTCGCGTGAACCCAAGTAGATAAGGTCGCCAATACGGAGGGTCATACACTCAGAGAGGTGGCTGACAATCTTATCGGGTGTAAAGCGAAAGTCGTTAAGGTTGATGCGGGCGCGCTCCTCGTCGTTGATATAGAATATTGCGCCCTCGAGCATAGCGTCGCGCTCAAGAGTCTCGAGCGATAGAGCAGAAGAGTGGTCGAAGCCTACTGCCTCATCCCAGGGTAGACCCTCGCGTTGTGCCTCGTTGAGTTTGTCGATAGCGGTAAATGTTACGCCCGCCATAACACCCTCAATACAGCGCGAAGCAAAACGCTCGGAGATACACTTTGCCAAGCGCGCATTCTTAAGCACTATATGTGGCGATGCAACGATACGCCCCACATCCGTTGGGATATAGAAGGCGTCGTTGTTTCTAAGCAATGCGGTGTCTGCCTTAAGGTAGAACAGTGGTTTCTCGCCCTTGTCGCTGTAGTTGTTGATGATATTTATAAGTTTCATTATCGTAGCGTTTTAACAATGTCATTAGCAAAGCGTTGTGAGGCATCTGCGGGTCCCATCATTTGACTCAACTCCTCAAAGTCACGCAACATACGCTCTCGCTCTGCACCATTAGGGAGGATGTTGCTCAAGGCCTTTGTTGCCTCCTCGATGTCGAGTTTTGCACATACAATCTCCTTGACGGCCTCGCGACGTAGGTTGATGTTTACGAGCGAGATATATGGTATACGCAAGAAGTATGGGCGTAACTTCTCATAAAGCCAAGGGATATGGTAGAATACCACCTCTGGGATGCCCATAAGAGCGGTCTCGAGGGTTGCTGTACCCGATGTTACCACTGCTCCCACAGCGTGGGTCAAGGTCTGCTGTGTGCGGTTGTTGACATAGCGCACAGGGCTGTTGGCAATATACTTATCGTAGATTGATTTATCTATCCAAGGCACTGCGGTAACAACAAACTGGTACTCTGGAAAGCGGTGTGATAGGGTAACCATATCGGGGAGGTTTGACTTAATCTCCGATACTCGGCTACCAGCCAGCAGTGCCACTATAGGACGGTCATCCAAACCACACTCTGCGATGTACTCCTCGCGTGAGGGGAACGTAGTGCGTCGTTCGGCGATATCATCCACTAATGGGTTGCCAAAGAAGTGTGGCTCAATATTGTGTGAACGGAAATACTCGGTCTCGAACGGAAAGATTGTGTAAAGGCGGTCTACATATTTTCGTAGACTCTTTACTCTGCGCTCCTTCCACGCCCACACCTTTGGGGCGATGTAGTAATAGACCTTGATATTGCGACTCTTTGCCCACTTGGCAATGCGGATATTGAATGCGGGGTAGTCGATAAGTATAATCACATCGGGTGCAAAATGCTCGATGTCTGCCTTGACGTTATCTATCTGCGTGAGTATGGACTTGAGGTTTTTTGCCACCTGCACAAAGCCGAAAAATGACATCTGCTTGTAGTGGTATCGCATATTCTCCTCTCCTGCAGTTGTTGCCATAAGGTCACCGCCACAGAAACGGAACGAGGCCTCTGCATCCTCCTTTGCTATCTCACGTATAAGTTTGCCACCGTGCAAATCGCCCGATGGCTCGCCAGCTATAACATAATACTTCATACCTATTCTCACTTTATCATACAAAGGTACAAATAATTCCGAAATAATAGAGCGCATCCACAGAATATAGTGAATGCGCTCTACTATTTATATAGGTATAACTCCTACTTTAACTTGTTAAGTTCGATCTCGAAGTCTGCCAAGACATTCATATAGTTGATAAATGCCTCGTATGCCGAGTCGTATGGGTTGAAGTACGAGTGTACATCGCCATCCGAGAACCACTTAGTTGCCATATAGTAGAAGTGGTCAGAGTTCTGCATAAAGTGCCATACAAACTCGAAGTCCTTGTTCTTTGCCTTCTTAACGGCAGGAGCCAAGGCATACAACTTTCTGAATGCCTCGTTCTGGAGGTCGTTACCCAACCACGCAGTCACGTCGCGCTCCTCATCAGCCCACGACATAGCGTATGGGCAGTGTAGCACTGCGACTGGCTGTAGCTTCTTCGATGCCTCGCTAACGGTTGCAAACTCCAACTCGCCTGTAGCAAGCAATGCTGTTGGCAATGCCTTAACAAACTCGAAGATGCCAGTAGATGCCTTCTGATGCTCGCCAAAGGTCTCGTAGTCCATAAAGAGGTTTACTACATCGCCATTCTCCGATGCCACCCACTGCGCAAACTTATCAGCAGTCAAAGGCCACTCGTTCCAACCCTCATTAGAGAAGCGGAAGGCGATATCGTCTGAAAGTTTATAGTTGCGCAACAACAAACGGAGCTTGTTATCGATAGCGTCGGTATATACGAAGTTAGGCGACTTCCAACCAAGGATATGCTTTGCACCCTCCGCGAGCATTGTCTTGAAACCCATATCCTCCACTGCCTTTGCAATCTCGTCAGAGTAGATAAGCTCGGTGTTGCGGAATGCTGTAGGCTTAACACCAAACTCCTCCTTTAGCATCTGTGTGTGGAGTTTTACCTCGTTCTTGAACTCATCTACAGAGTATAACGATGCCAATGAGTGTGAGTAGGTCTCGGCAAGGAACTCAACACAGCCTGTGGCTGCGAGTTTCTTAAACGACTCCAATACCTCTGGAGCGTAGGCCTTGAACTGCTCTACAGCAGAGCCAGTGATAGAGAATGTGCATTTGAAAGCACCCTTATTCTGCTCTATAAGGCTTAGCAACAGTGCGTTCATAGGCAAGTAGCACTCGCGGGCTACCTTCTGCATAATCGAGCGGTTGCTGAAGTCGTCGAGGTAGTTATGATCGTTGCCCATCTGGAAGAAGCGATATGTCTTCAATCGCCAAGGCTGATGAACCTGAAAATAGAAACAAACTGTCTTCATATATACATTGGTTTATTTATTACACTTATCAATTGCCTGCTGGTATACATCCTTGATCTTGGTTGCAGCGTTGATCCACTTGAGGTTGTTAACCTCCTCCATACCCTTCTCCGAGAACATCTTCGCCAAAGCAGGGTAGCTGATAAGACCATAGATAGCATCAGCCATAGCGTCTACATCCCAGTAGTTTACCTTTACGGCATAGTCCAAAACCTCGGCAACACCACTCTGGTGTGAGATGATGGTAGGTACATTCGAGCGCATAGCCTCCAAAGGAGAGATACCGAATGGCTCTGATACCGAAGGCATCACATATACATCCGAGAGTTGGAACATCTTCTGTACATCATCGCCCTTGAGGAAGCCAGTGAAGTGGAAGCGGTCTGCAATACCGAGTTGCGCGGCACGACGAATACAGTGATTCATCATATCGCCCGAGCCTGCCATCACGAAGCGTACGTTAGGCACACGCTTGAGTACCTTTGCTGCTGCCTCGATAAAGTAGTCTGGACCCTTCTGGAATGTGATGCGACCAAGGAAGGTGACAATCTTGTCGGATACGCCACGCTCTGGAACTGGGTTGTCGTTCTCGGCAAACTGCACAGCATTGTGTACTGCCACAACCTTCTCTGGTTCGATGTTGTACTTGTTGATTACGATGTTGCGTGTGAGGTTAGATACCGCGATAACCATATCTGCAGCAGCCATACCTGCGCGCTCAATCTCGTAGACACGAGTATCGATGTTGTCGCTTGACGAGCGGTCGAACGATGTTGCGTGCATATGCACTACAAGAGGTTTGCCCGAAACATTCTTCGCTGCAATACCTGCAAAGTAGGTCAACCAGTCGTGTGCGTGGATAACGTCGAACTGACCCTCAAGCTGTCGTGCTACCTCGGCAGCGACAACGGCATAGCGGGCAACCTCCTCCATAATGTTTGCACCATACTTGCCTGAGAAGGTGTAACGCTGTGTCCAACTATCGCCCTTGCGCTCCCAGAACTTTTGTCCTGTGCGCTCGTAGCCCTCGCGATATGTTGCCCACTCCTCTGGTGAGATGTATGGCACCATATTCGAGTCGATATGGATGAAAGATATCTTGCTCATTATATCCTCCGCGCCCTCGATGCTTGAGTCGCTGTAGCGTGCCTCGATGTCGCTGGCGTTGACAACCTTAACAAAGCTCTGATCCTCGTCGCCCGATGCCTTAGGCATCACGAAGATGACCTCTACATCGTTGCGAGCCAGACCTTGGGTCATACCGTAGCAAGCAGTACCCAAACCACCAGCGATATGGGGAGGAAACTCCCAACCGAACATTAAGACTCTCATACTCTATATATTTTTTCGTTTTTACTTCTTTACACTCTTGCTTGCGCACTTACGCTTTGGTTTCTCCTCCTTGGCCTCTGCCTTCTTAGGTGCGCACTTACGCTTTGGTTTCTTAGGCGAGTACTTCTCGATAAGCGAGTTGATGTAGAGCAAGCCACCTACCGACGTAGCGTGAGATACCGAGCCACGTGGGTTGTATGGAGGGTCGCCCTCGAAACGCTCCGAGATAGAGCCTACGCACTTTGTCTGAAGTTCCTCATCGAAGTTCTCCAAGATGCGTGTAGCATCCGCTACATAACGCTCGCCACCAAAGTCGAAGCAAGCCTTAACGTAGAACATCAATGGCCATACCCACGCTGAGCCGTTGCGCGATGCAAGATCCTGCGAACGCTGGTCCTCGTTATAGTTGGACTTGTAGAGTAGGTTGCGTGGAGAGAGTGTACGTAGACCTCGAGGTGTTAGAAGATGCTCGTTTATGGTCTGCAATACTCTCACGCACTGCTCATCGTTAAGCATCTTGTAGTCGAGACCTACTGCAACTGCCATATTTGAGCGGATAAACTTGTTTACCTCGTCGTAGTTTACATAGTCGGCAAGATATCCCTCCTCCTCTAACCAGAACTTAGATACGAAGGATGCCTTGATGCGCTCAGGAAGATCCTGCCACTCCTTTACGAACGCCTTGTCGCCCTGCTTCTTTGCCACTGCAAGAGTATACTGTACAGCATTGTACCACAACGCCTGAACCTCGACAGCATAGCCACGACGTGGTGTCAATGGTTTGCCATCAATCATAGTACCCATCCAAGTTAGAGGACGCTCTGCTGATGCCCAGATAAGACCGTTGTCGTGCATACATACCTCATTGTTGAAGCCACGACGGTATGCCTCAAGTATACCCTTCATTGTAGTACCGTACTTCTCCCACAACTCCTTCTGTGAGATGTGACCCTCAAGTTGTTGTAGGGTGTAGTAGAACCACAATGGTGCATCCGCAGTTTGTGGTGTGATGTTTCCATCTATAAGACCACTCGCTGTCATATCTGCCACTGCGGTGTCAAGAACATCGATACAATCCTCCTTGTGTCCCTGTGATAGTGTCAAACCAGGAAGAGACATAAATGTGTCCTCCATAAAAGGACCAAACCAAGGGTAGCCTGCGATAACCTCAGTGCGGTTGTTTGGACGGCGAACAACAAACTGACGTGCCGAGTGTTGAAGACAACTTATAAGGTCAATCTTATGTGTGCGTCGTGCCAACGATGTCTCGTATACCTCGGTGATGGTGTCAGACGTTGCCATCATATCTGTTGCCGCAGAGAAGATTACGCTCTCGCCCTTCTTAATCTTAAACTCGAAATATCCTGGTGTGAGCAGATCCTCGTAGCCGTCGTAGCCACGAGCAAGTTCCTTGGTATACTCAAAGTTGTAGTACCAGTCTGGGGCTGCGATAAACTCCGACTCATCCTTGTTTACCTGCATATGCAACCAAGGGAAGCCCTCATACAAACGGCACTTAACACCATATGGAATAGGGTATGCTCTGCCGTCCGCCTCCATATTGGCCTTTGATAGCGCGTGCTTGTCGCGGAAGGCGAGGAGTGGGCGTAGGCGTAGGGTAGTCTCCGAGTGGGCATCCACCAATGTGTAGCGAATCATAAGCTGTGTGCGCTTGTGAATCCATAGCAACTCCTTGCGAAGTATCACGCCACCTACGCGATATGTAAGTGTTGGTGTTGGCGTATACTCGAAATCGGTGATATACTTATGTCCGCGAGGCTCATATGTTCCCTCATAGCGGTGCAATGCGAGGTTGAATGATTGGTCGTGCTGTACGATGGTCTCGTCGAGCGACGATAGTAACACATATGTCCTATCGCTCTGGTCGATGGGGGCCACCATAAGACCGTGATATTTGCGTGTGTTGCAGCCAATAATCGTAGAACTCATATAGCCGCCAAGTCGGTCTGTTGCAAGCACCTCTCTGTTTAGAGAGTACTCCAAGTTACCTAACTCACGCTTGTCAAATTTAAGTCCCATAATCTCTTATATTTAAGTTTTCGTGATTGCTATATACGCCATACGGTACTATAAAACCCTGATTATCAAATATTTTAATCAGATGGTTATAGTACACCCTAAGTTAATAATTTTTTACACAAGTAAAAGTAGTGTAATTTTTTCAAAAAAACAAATATTTACACCACGAATTTGGGATTTTGTTCAATGGATGACCAAATTAGAGAAATAGCGACTCGATGATTGCATCCGAGAGCATAAACTCGGAGGTAGGTATAAAGAGCCTATTGTTGGCGATAGTTATCGCACCTCGCTCCTGCCATCCTAAAGCCTGTTTAAGGATACGTTCGCACTCCTTTTTACCATACGTCGCGCTTATATGTTGCAGGTCGATACCCTCTTTGGTGCGTAGTGAGGTCATAATATACTCGTTGAGGTGGTCGGTGGTGGATAACTCTTCGCTCTCGAAGCGGATGTTGCCCTCGCTGTACTCCTTGGCAGAAGATATGCACCAACGGCGGTCGTCACCACTGAATGAGTGTGCGCCAGCACCTATGCCGAGATACTCCACTCCACGCCAGTAGGCAGAATTGTGCTTGGCTCTATAGTCGGGCTTGGCATAGTTCGACACCTCGTAATGCTCGTACCCCGCTTTGCATAGCATCTCCTCGACAAGGCGGTAGTCGCTCTCGGACTGCTCCTCGCTAACGGGCTGATACTCGCCCTTGCGTACCATAATACCCAAACGTGTGCGCTCCTCGACGGTAAGATGGTATGCCGAGATATGTTCTGCACCCAATTTTATTGCCTCGCTGATAGTCTCGCGTAACCACTCATCGCCAAAGCCCGCCACGCCAAATATTATATCAATAGATATATTGTTGTATCCAGCCTTACGTAGTCGTTCTACGCACTCGCGCGCCTCCGATGCGCTATGTCGACGATTCATAAACGTCAACACTCTATCATCGAACGACTGAATGCCAAGACTTATGCGATTTATGCTTGTCTGTTGTAGTTGCGCTATATACTCTTCGTTAAGGTCATCGGGGTTTGCCTCGAGGGTTATCTCCTCGACCTTGGAGCAGTCAAAGAGTGTGCGTGCGTGGTCGATAAGTTCCTCTATCTGCTTGGGCTGTAGTAGTGATGGCGTGCCTCCACCAAAGTATATAGATGTCAGATGGCGATCCTTTATATATGACGCTCTATTGTCAAGTTCGCGGTGCATAACCTCTACAACTCGTGGAATAAGTTCTATGGCACCAACCTTGTAGAAGTCACAATAGGTGCATATGCGCTTGCAAAATGGTATGTGAAAGTAGAGTGTTGCCATAGTGCAAAGTTACAATAAAAAAGTTGATATTTGCGATATTATCTTCTGCAAAATTGTGTATCTTTGTGCTATTAAACCGAATAATTAAGTGCCAATATGAAGAGCATTAGAGAGTTATACCGCATAGGTACAGGTCCATCAAGTAGCCATACTATGGGACCTCGTCGTGCAGCAGAGATATTTCAGCATCGTAACCCAGAGTGTCAGTACTTCCGTGTTACGCTCTATGGTAGCCTTGCAGCTACGGGTCGTGGTCACCTTACCGACAAGGCGATATTCGATGTTCTACGCCCACACGGCAATGTAGAACTTATCTGGGAACCATCTGTATTTAAGCCCTTCCACCCTAATGGAATGCGCTTTGAGGCCATAGATGAGAATAGTGTTGTGGACGATTGGACTGTATATAGCGTCGGTGGTGGTGCTTTAGCCGAGGAGAATAGCACACCTATCGAGAGCGCAGATATATATCCCCACAAGCGTCTTACCGATATCCTCCATTGGTGTACCGAGAATGGTCGTACCCTTTGGGAGTATGTCGAACTGCACGAGGGTAGCGATATATGGATCTTCCTAACTAAAATATGGCGCGTTATGCGTGAGGCTGTGGAGCGCGGTATCGAGACCGATGGTGTAATACCAGGTCCACTCAACCTTCCGCGTCGCGCTATGCGCTACAACGTGCGAGCATCGGGATATAAGCAGAGTCTGCAATCGCGTGGTCTTATCTTCTCATATGCCTTGGCTGTAAGTGAGGAGAATGCCTCTGGTGGTCGTATTGTCACTGCCCCTACTTGTGGCTCATCAGGTGTGTTGCCAGCGGTGTTGTACCACCTATGGAAGACACGCGAGTTTAGCGATATGCGCATTTGTCGCGCCCTTGCTACGGCAGGTCTTATCGGAAATATCGTTAAGCAGAATGCCTCTATTTCTGGTGCTGAGGTAGGCTGTCAGGGCGAGGTTGGCGTGGCGTGTGCTATGGCTGCTGCTGCCGCTAACCAACTCTTTGGTGGTACTCCTGCACAGATAGAGTACGCTGCCGAGATGGGTCTTGAGCATCATCTCGGTATGACCTGCGACCCCGTATGTGGTCTTGTGCAGATTCCTTGTATCGAGCGCAATGCCTATGCTGCTGCACGCGCCCTCGATGCAAACCTCTACTCTATGTATACCGACGGTCACCACCGCGTCTCTTTCGACCGCGTAGTAGAAGTTATGAAGCAGACAGGTCACGACCTCCCATCTATCTACAAAGAGACTGGAGAGGGTGGACTTGCCAAAGACTTCCTTTAATTTCTTGTGATAAGGGACCGTAATTTCTTGTGATAAGGGGTCATCTTCGGCACATCCCTAAAAGTAAACCACTCAGGGCTGTACTTCGTGTACTATCCCTGAGTGGTTTCTTTTGCGATGCACCAAATCTAACCCCTTCTGACAAGAAATTAATTTCTCGAGATAAGGACGCTTTACTTGCAAAAAGGGCAGAAAGGGGCAAAAAAGGGTAGAAAGGGGAGTGTGGGTTGCTTGTCCCCTTTGGTCCGCTTTAGGACTCTTTGGTCCCTTTGGAATTAGGCCACTCGGGCCCCTTTATAAATCTCGCGCGAAGCGCACCACACTTTTCAGTTTTCAGTTGTCAGTTTTCACTTTTATTTCCATCCACTTATAAATTTCCGTATTAGTGTTATTATTTGACGGTAGAGAGTTTCTATCGTAGCACTAACCTCGTAGACCGTATCGAGGCGACGGTTGATACGGCGGATGGTCCTATGAAGGGTGATAAAATAGATTATCACTGCCACAGCAATGAGTATTACGCCCACGATGACCCACGCCAATGTTGCACTGTGGAGCAACTCGCCAAGCCACAGCGCAAGTGCCATAGTCAGGGCATATGCCCCGACAATTATGGCACACATAAACAGTATTAACGACACAGCTCAATAACTTTTGAGGCTATTCATCGCACTCGCAATCATCGCCATCGCACTCACACTGGTGGCGCATTCTATGCTGTGCCTCGTTAAATGCTGTGCGCAACTTACCGCGCAACTCCCTACCAGACTGAGGTGTTACAAGTATTGCCACCGCAGCTCCTACGACTGCGCCACCGAGCGCAAGAAGTAGACAAACCGAACTCTTTTTCATAATCTTACCTGTTTTAGAAAGTGTTGAAAAACTATTTCACTCTTTTATATGCAAATCGCACGCCATAGTATAGGCTTTTTTGTTATCTTTGCGCTATGAATTCTGCCCTACATATAGTTGCCTTTAGCGGACACCGCACCTACGATAACTCGGCGGATGATAGACTGCGCTCTGTGGTGGCAGAATTATACGACGAGGGTGTGCGTATCTTTCGTGTGGGTATGGCAGAGGGCTTCGACCTCGCTGTGGGCGAGGTGGTGGTGGCACTGATGGAGTTGCACGACGATATTATCTTGGAGGCCTATGTGCCGTGGCCACTATTTTCTGCGAGATTTGATAGCGTTAATAAATCTAAGTACGATGCTGTAATTGCTAAGGCTCAGGTGGTTAGATATGCGGGTTTTGCCTTTCAGAATAATATCTTCCATCAGCGTAATGATATGCTTGTGAATGGTGCTGGCTACCTTGTGGCGTGGTGGAATGGCTCGCGTAGTGGTACTGGCTATACGGTAGGTCGTGCGCGCAGACATCGCACCAAGATTATCAATCTGTACCCCTCTGCGGTAACAGAGCAGACGTTGCTGTAGTATCGGGTAATTGTTATAGGGAGGTTCTATAAATTAGGTCGAGTTGATTTTGTGAGATATTTCGGATATATTTCTTATCTGTTTCGAGGGCGCTATGCGGGCATAGCAACCGAGGAAAGATGAGAAAGATGCCGAAATAGACACAAAAGCGACCGAAAGATAAAATACAACCTCCTATTGTTAAACTTAATTTACTAATTTATAGAACATCCCTACAATATTATTAAATTTGGTCACAATTAGTACATATACTACCTTTTTGATAGCAAAAATATTATATCTTTGCCCCAGATTACTAAACAAATGAATATATGAAAATGAAACACTATTTCTTAGCAGTTGTTGCGTTGGTAGTATCAGTTGCTACCTATGCGCAGGGAAATAACACATTTGCGGACGAGCGTCTTTCGTTGTCGGGCTATCTTCAGGGTGGCTTAATGTATAACGATAGCGAAAATGGTTCGGAGTCTACATTCTATCTCAAGCGTGCGCGTGTGAGCCTTACAGGTAATGCTGCTGAGGAGAAGATCGACTACCGCCTACAGGTGGATATGGCTGGCTCTCCAAAGATTTGTGATCTCTATTTCCGTTACAAGCCATCAAAGGAGTTTGGTATGCAGTTGGGTCAGTTTAAAGTTCCTTTTGCTATCGAGAATGATATCTATGGTCCTACAACAGTAGAGTTTATCGACTACTCATATATCACAACGCTCCTTGCGCGCAACAATGGTCGCTATGATGGTATCGCATCCACAGGTCGCGACATAGGCTTCCAGATTTTTGGTGGATTTGGCGAGGATAAGGGTTATCAGATGCTTAGCTATAACCTCGCTGTATTCAATGGTACAGGCATCAATACTCCCGATAACAACGATACAAAGGATGTTGTTGCACGCCTAATCTTCAAGCCATCAAAGGCGTTGTCGTTGTCTGCTTCTGCAATGCATTCAGAGACAATATACGAGGCTCGCAACCTTCGCTCTAATCGTTGGGCTGCGGGTGCAATATATGATGTTGAGGACTTTATCGTACGAGGTGAGTTTGCGGGTGCAGAGTTCGGTGATGACGATGTAGAGACATTCTATGTTATGGGTGGTTACAAACTTAAGAATGATTGGATGCTTGTGGCACGCTATGAGAATCTAAACGAGGATCGTGAGCTTGTCAACGACGATTGGACTGCAAATCGTGTAACCCTTGGTGCAGTATACAAGCCATTCCCATTCTTGCGCCTACAGCTAAACTATTGGGTGGAGAATAGTGGTCTTGAGGATGCAAGACGCCGTGCCGACAATGGCGGTCTTAACTTTATGGTTACAGCAATCTTCTAATATCGCGTATATCACATAGTTAAATGAAAAGATTCCTTACCGAGGATTGGGTAACTGCGTTCTTGAGTGTCCCGCTCCTCGCCCTCGCTATACTCTCTCCGCTACTCCCTGGTGGCGGGCCAAAGATACCCGAAACGCTCGTTACACTCGAGGCGTGGCTCAATATTGGAGCATTCTTCCTTATTGCTTTGGTTTTGCTCTTTGTGGGTAATAAACTCTTGGGGCGTCCGATGCGAGGGTTGTTAGTGTCGTTTATCGTAATATTTGCCATTGCTGTGTTGGCGCAGTGGGTGGCAAAACTGGAGGCTGTGAAATTCTATGGTTTCGAGGCGGTATTCTTCTCGGTGCTGTTTGGTCTTATCGTGCGCAACCTCTTCAAGGTGCCAGAGTGGCTTAAACCTGCGATACAAGGTGAGTTTTTTATCAAGATAGGTGTTGTATGCCTCGGTGCTACGGTACTCTTCTCCGATGTTATGAAGTCGGGTGCTACGGGTCTTGTTCAGGCTGTGTTGGTTGTAGGCATAGTATGGTCGTTCGGCTACTGGCTTGCCCGTAAACTTAAGGTCGAAGAGGCTACCGCTATGACCCTGGCAAGTGGTTGCTCTATATGCGGTGTCTCTGCCTGCATAACGGCATCTGGAGTTGCGGGAACTGATAAGAAGCAACTCTCATATATCATCTCGGTGGTACTTATTGTGGTGGTGCCGATGATATATCTTATGCCTTGGATTGCGGGTATGGTAGTTCCTTTGTTTACCGATGACCCCGTTATACAAAACGAGATTGTAGGTGCTTGGATAGGTGGTACTATTGATACTACATCGGGCGTTGTTGCCTCTGCTGAGTCTGTTGGAGTCATTGCAGAGAATACTGCCGTTGTGGTTAAGGCGACACAGAATGTGCTGATAGGTGTTGTGGCATTCTTTATTGCCCTCTACCTCTCTACTCGCTCCAATAATGGTGCAAACATCAACCGCCCATCGCTCTCTATTGTATGGGATAAGTTCCCTAAATTTATCCTTGGCTTCCTACTTGCATCTGCTATCTTTAGTATTTTGCAGACACAGGATCTCCTAACCCTAAATGCTAGCGGAAAGGTTATAGAGACAACTATGGCAAAGAATTTTTCCACCTTCTTCTTCTCCCTCTCTTTCGTCTGTATAGGTATGGATACCCGCCTTAAAGATATTGTATCCCGCGAAAACCGTAAAATTCTTCACGCCTTTCTCGGAACTCAAGTATTCAATATCATCGTAACAGGATTAATAGCGTGGGTGATGTTTGGAGTAATAAAACCTCTCTTCTAACCTAATTTCTTGTGATAAGGCAGACATCTACTGCCTCTAACAAAATATGTCTGCAATGGGCAGTACGCCCAAGTACAGCCCATCGCAGCCAATTTTGCCGAGCGTTGTATCTGCAGCCTTCTGACAAGAAATTGGGTTGTGCTTCTAATAAAGTTAGTTGCTCCCTTCTGACAAGAAATTTCTCGTGATAAGGGCCATCTACTTCCGCTAACGAATTATCTCGCCAATGGGCAGTACGCCCAAGTACAGCCCATCGTCTCGAAATTCGCCGAGCGTTGTATCTAACCCCTTCTGACAAGAAATTGGGTTGTGCTGCCCGGTGGGTCTGTGTCTGTTTCGCTTGTGCCAAGCGACAGCTACGCTGTGGGGAACTTGTGTATTCTGGGTATTCTGGGGATGAGGTCGTGCGTTAGTCCGCGTTGTCGCTATTCTGCGCTTTGCTTTGCAATGCATTGTAGTTTAATGATGCTCGCGCTTCCCCATAATACCCACTCTACCCATACTCCCCAGCATCCCCATCTTCTGCGCAAAAAGTCGCAGACTTTTA
>JAGCKG010000154.1 GCA_017647625.1 Alistipes sp.
CCCTTCTTGATTATAATATCTCGCACAATAGGTACTGAGCGATTTACCTGCGCCGCAATCGTCGAGAATATACGGTTAGGCGATGCTTTAGGAAATCGTGCGCTCAACTCCACATACATCTGGCATACCTTGCTGTGAAATGCATCGCGTTCCTTTTCAATTGGTGTTCTCAAGTCTAATCCCATAATGTCAATCGTTGTTGTCTTGTTGTAATTAGTATTCGCTTCCATATGTCAGCATATTATCCATTAACCATTCGTAATCAGCCTCCGTTAGGCAGGCTCTAATGTATCTTGGCTTATCGAGAAACCAGTAGCCCTCTCCCTTGCTTGCGAGCTTCTTAAGCCGGTCAAGTAGTTGCTTTACGCCATCGTGCGTGAAGCACTCTTTCCAAAATGTTACCTGCATCTTCATAAACTATTCACTTAACTTTTTTTTGTTTTTCCGTTTTTTATTATTATTTTTGAAACGGATTTTATAAATAGTGTTCTAATTCTTTTGCAAAGATATAGAATATATTTAGAATTACCAAATTATTTTAGAACTTTTTTAGAATTATTTTTCTATGGCTACAAAAATCATTGATAGATTCGACGATTATATGGCATATAAGCGTCTGAATGACAATAAGGTTACTGTACAGCTTGGTTTATCAAACGGCACTATCGGTAAATCGCGTCACGAGAATAGAGATTTATCGGATAAAGTTGTAGAACAAATCTTGAACTTCTATACTGATTTAAGTAGAACTTGGCTTCTATATGGCGAGGGCGAAATGTTGGTTGCCGACACCACACCGCGCATTGTGGAGGCTTCAATAGTGCGTGCCGACGAAGAGGTAGAGGTTGACATAGTAGGCATAGCGCAGTCGCAGAACATAACGCTGCACGACATTGCGACCATCATAGGTGAGAGCGTCGCTTACATAGAGGACTGCAAGGGCAAATTATACCCTCGCCACATAATGAAGCTTCAAGACCGCTTTGGTGATGCCGTGGTAGACCGATACGCAAAGTACAACAAGGCTGTAGAGGTGGAGGTTGTAGAGGCGTTTCCCGTAGTAACCGAGGCGGTGAATGCCGACCCTAACACAAGTATTGAGAAGGTCATCGAGGAAGATGGAGCAGAGTTGGAGCATATCAACCCCAACCACTTATTGCGCAATCTCAAGGTAGATGCAGCCGAGTTGGTTAAGAGCACATCTATGCTTCCGACATATCAGCCTAATGATTGGGTATTCGTGAAGCTGATTAAGGATAAGTTGAAAATCACCGATGGTAATATCTATTATATCAATTGCCGCAATAGACCGACGATGATACGCCTTGTGAAGTTTGAGGGTGTAGACAAGCTCCGTCTAATAGCGCAGAACTCACGGTATGGCGACATCGTCATCAATCGCGAGGATATTATTGACATTGGTACTTGCGAGGCTCTCTTCCGAATGACCTTTGGAGACCAATATTCCGAACTCGAAACTATGCGTCGCCAAAAGGATATGCAGATTGAGGAGCGCAACAACCAAATAAATAGCTTCATTGACATCCAACGTGAAATGATTGCCGAGATACGTGAGTCGGGCAAACGCAATGATAGATTGATAGACAAATTAATGGAGAAGTAAATATGGAAGAATGGCAAATTGTAATGGTAGGATTCTTTGTTTATCTTTTTATTGTTATCATATATCAATGCTTTATAAAGGATAATAATTCCAAACGAGAACCTATTCCGCAAGATAAAAAGCATAGCAACACTACCGAAATACCATCAAATTGCACCTTGTTAAATATTGATGAATTTTATACCAAATACCGCAATGCCTCGCACGTTTTCCCTAAAGGGTTATCAAGAGATTTATTTCGAGCGAGGCTAAATGGTGAGCAGTATATTATAGTGCAAAATTCAATTATTGCCGAAGTTGACTTAAAAGCCAAAGCGCATTGGAAATACGAGGAACTATTATACAATTGCTCATATAGAAATAATCAAGGCATTCAATTAGAGAAAGAGGGCAATATAACCGAGGCTATAAAAATATATGAAGAGAATATTGCAGAGGGATTCCCTGCATTACATTCATTCAATAGACTGATGATAATCTATAGAAGATTGAAAGATTATGACAATGAAATAAGGGTAATAGATTATTCTATTGCGTTATTTACCAAACTCAAAGATAGTCGTTATGATGATAATATTGCAAATTGGATCGCTCGAAAAGCTAAATCGGAAAAACTAAAACAAAAAACAAAAACAAATAATATATAATGAACACACGCCTCTCACAATTTATCGACTACGCCACAGGTGGCAACAAGGCAGAGTTCGCCCGCTCGCTTGGCTGGTCGCCGCAGTACCTACAAAGCATCCTCAAGGATTGTCGCTTTGGTATGTCGCCATTGCTCACGCTCCTCGCCAAGTACCCAGAGCTTAACGCTCGGTGGTTGTTGCTGGGTGAGGGTGCTATGCTCACCGCCTGTAGCGATGCGGTCAAGACACGCCTGTTGCAGTTGCTCAACATCGAGCAGTATCTCCCTGTGATGACCGCAGAAGAACAACAACGCATCATCGCTGGTGACTTCGCTTTTGATGCCGATACCTACGCCAAATGGCAGATGCTTTTAACCGAGAAGAAAGCATCTATCGATGGGCGCATACAGGCTGCCCTCGACCGCCAAAAAGCCCGCCAAAACGAGTAGAAAAATGCAAATATCGTGCAACAACATTTTGAACTACTCGCAACTGTTTGATAATTAGTCTATTACAAAGGTATGCCACACGTCTGGGGGGCGTGTGGTCGCAAGTTCGAATCTTGTCATCCCGACAATGTGAAAAGGTGTTGAAATTCAATATGTTATATGAGTTCAACACCTTTGTATTTCACTCTTTTTATGCTGTTTTAGATGTGAAAAAAGCCATATAACTGCACATAAATGCACGATTGTGACTATAAATGACGCGAAATCCGTGCAAAATTCGTGCAAGTGATAACAACTACAACCACAATGGCAACAATTAAGTATTATCTCGACAAGCGAGCTACTGGGTGGGATAAACCTGCTCCATTGAAGTTATCTATCCGTCATCGCAATAAAGCAATATTAGTTCCTACAAATGTGCGCATCTTGCCAGAACAATGGGACGACGAAACTAATAAGGTCGTAAATCATCCCAAAGCTGCACAATTGAATAATTTACTTTTACGCAGATACCTCGATGTAGAATGTGAAGTGTTACGACTACAAGAGGATGGTGCTTTGTCAGCGATGAAATTGCCTCAGTTGCGTAGTGCGATAATGAATGTGTTATATCCTGAAACACAGGTGGATGAAACGTGCTTATTTATGCATCGCTTTAGGCGTTTCGCCGGCCTTAAGACCAATCAGCGCACAAAAGAGATATATACCACCACCATATCGCGCATTATGTCCTATGACCGCAAGTGCGAGCAACTGACATTTGAGGATGTAGATAGGGCGTGGTTAAATAGCTTTGAGGCCTTCCTCGCAAAGACAGCACCTTCGGTCAACGCTCGTGCAATACATCTGCGCAACATCCGAGCTGTATTCAATGATGCTATTGACGATGAGATAACCCAACACTACCCATTCCGTAAGTTCAAGATAAAACGCGAGGCTACACCTAAGCGCGCATTGTCGGTCGAGGAGTTGCGCGAGTTATTCGCTTACCCTGTAGAGGAGTATCAGAGGAAGTATCTCGATGTATTCAAGTTGATATTCCTGCTCATTGGTATCAACATAATCGACTTGTGCAATCTTAAGGCAATCAAGAATGGTAGAGTGGAGTATCAGCGCGCAAAGACGCATCGCTTGTACTCTATAAAGGTCGAGCCTGAGGCGTTAGAGATAATAAATCGAATCAAAGGTGTTGATTGGCTTATCAACCCACTTGATACATACACAAATCACAAGGACTATGCAAAGAAGTTAAACGATGCCCTGCAATCTATAGGAGAAGTTGAAATAGGTAAGCAAGGTCGTAAGACTATCAAACCGTTACACCCGCAACTAACTACCTATTGGGCGAGACATAGTTGGGCGACAATAGCGGCATCACTCGACATCCCAAAAGAAACAATAGCAGCAGCACTCGGTCACGGAGGAAACACTATTACCGATATATATATAGACTTTGACCAGCGAAAGGTCGACGAGGCAAATAGAATGGTTATTGATTGGGTGCTTTATGGCAAGAAATAAAAAGCCCTGCGCAAATAGCAACGCAGGGCAACAACAACGGTGTAGCAACAACATCTACCACCGCAACAATGATGCAAAGGTATGATATAATTTTGACAACTCCAAATCTACCTCCATATTTCAGATATCACAGCATCCACGATATGCGGAGGAGTCTGGTCGTCAAGAATTGCGAGTATGTTATCTCTGTCGTTCATAATTCAGTCGGTTACATTTTGTTACCATTTCGACAACAATCGCATAGGAGGTGCTTAACTGCGGGGAATATTTCCCTCGCCAAGTCACCCTCAAGGTAGGCTATATCTTCGCCTGTGAAGCTCATCTTATCCCACTTGGCTATGTATGCAGTTAAGTGGGATAACTCGTGCATAAGGCTATTGTAGAACTCTTGTGCCGATGATGTCATCGCTATAACCATCACTGCCTCCCTCCTCTTTGGAGAGTAGTATGTTAGGCCTGTGTCGAGCTTACCAGCATAAAGGCTATCCTCTGCCTTTCTCAAGTTCTTACCACGACAACCCAAGTCGTACATCTTATCAAGTATCTCGTCAGCGTAGTAGTGCGAGACAGCATAATAGGCGTGTACGACTATATCGTAGTTGTCAAGATATATCCTCTGCCGTATCATAGGTTACATCATTTCTTCCCACTCTATTGGGATGCCGTTGCCATCCATCTTCGCCATCCACTCAAGGAATACGCAGTAAGGGCTGCAATCTACATCGTCAATGACATCCTTTATGCCGAGCGCAAGGTGTGACTCGTCTGGTATGCTTGACCTGTACTTATCAGCCTTAAGCATATTGGCAACATAGACATAATTGTAGCCTATATTATTGTCCAGCGTCACATTGTTGCGCTTGAGGATTTCATCGACTTGCTCTTTCGTCCAAGTCTCGATCTTCTCGCTCTGCCCTGTCGAACTGTTCTTCTTGCGCATCTTCGACACTGCCCACTCGCAAGCCTTCTTGCTGAATGTATAGTCATAGTTGCGTAGATATGCCCTCATATCATTAGGTATAGGGTCATAGTCCTGTAATGGTCTCTTGTGCATAATCTTGGTTTATTGAAGGGCAGGGCATAGCCCCACCCTTTGTTGTTTTACATATAGCGACCTGTGGTGCGACTTCTGCGACGACGCTCACCCATATCATCATCATCCTCCCAGTCATCATCGCGTTCACCCATTGAGCCACCACCTCTGCGACGACCCATCGCCTCTCGGTTACCCATACCACCTCGATAACCTCTGCTCTCGTTCTCACGATAGCCCATCTCCTCGTCATCATCGAGAGTGTCAATGCACTGCATAACCTTGCCCATATACTTCAATGCCTTCTCGACATTATGGGATAGCTTCTCGCGCTTATCCTCTGTGATTTCAATTACTCTCATTTTTGTTCTTGTTTTTAGCTGTAACATCGTTGTTGCTCAAGGCTCGGAGGAATGCCTCCAACTTCTCGTCAATGCGTCCTATTGTGTCTTCAATGCCACCAATCTTACTCTTAAGGTTGTTGATATCCTCATCCCTCTGTTGCTCCTTTGCAAGCTGTGGGTTGAGTACTCGTTTCATTTCAGCGCAAGCCGACACAATACTTACATTGAGGTCGTAGCCATCAACGATAGCCTGGCTTGTGCGCTCTATGCCATCAACCTCTGCTAAGATAGCCTCGCGGTTGTCGCTGACAACTATTTGAGGATGTCCATCGGGTGAGCAGATGCTCTGCGATACAGGTAACTTCTTGAGGTCTACAACCTCATTACCTATGCGTACGGAGAAGTCTACAACACCATCCATAGGCTGGCTCATCATAGGCATTGTAGGAGTGCCATACCGTGAGTAAACATCACTGCGCTTCTCAACATATCCGACATTCAACTTAGGTATCTCATTTGTCTTATCGAGAATGTATATAGGGGCATTCTCTCTCAATCCTTGAAACATACGATATTACTTTGTGTTAATTACTCTGTTGTTTTATCCTACCAAGTAGGGAGATAGGAGTTGCAATCTGCCTCGTCCCTCCTCGTAGAATAGGTGATATACACCTGTGCCAGGAATGTCGGCAACGGTGATAGGAGTATCACCAAGACCTACGATTGGGACATTAGGACCTCCCTGCGAGGTGAACACTACTGGAAGCGTTGTTGTCGTTCCCGCGGGTATCGCCTGTGCGAGGTAGGCATACAACCCACCGAAGTAGGGTATGCCGAAACCTCGACGGCGAGGGAATACAAACTGCACCTCCGTTGCGGTAACATTTACCGATAGGCTCTGTATAGCCTCAGGCGGTGTTGTTCTTGCCATAGTTCCCTCCTTTCTCGGCTATACGAAGCCGTTGTTGTTAAAGCCCCAGCCGTTAAGACCAAGCCCCCAGCCGATGCAGTTAGGCACAGCCTGCGCCTCAGCATATGGGAGTGTCACGGTTCGTGGGAGCTTACACTTGATGCCCTCCACCTCTGCGAGAATAGGGTTGGTTGCTGCTGCAATCATACCGCCAATCTTGCAAGTCTGCTTCTCATCTCGGAGGGTAGCAAGCTCACGCTGAAGCTCTCGCATCTCGGCAGCACGCTGTCCCTCCACGATACGCTCTGTAGATGCAGCGATAACACGCTCAAGGTTACAAGTCTGGTCACGGAGTGCATAGCCTACATCTGCGAAGCCACGTGTAACAGTAGCCTCCACGCCTGAGATAGCACCCTTAAGGTCGCAGCAACAAGAAGCAAGCTGTGATGCCAACGAAGCATCGCCACGCTCAAGAGCGTTGATAATCTGCTGCTGACCGATACCGCTCTGATTGCTAAACTGGCAAATCTGCTGCGACAAAGCATTCAAAGCAGCCTGGATGTCACCAATCTTACAGCCGAACATATTCGACAACTGACCGATAGCATTACCATTGCCATTGATAGCCTGCATCAACAGGTCCTGACCTGCTCGGTTGTTCATCTGCGACGATAGCCACTCGTAGCCATTGTTACAGCCACCGTAGCCACCGCCACCACCGAAGCCGAAGCCGTTGCGCATCCAAGCAAAGAGGAGGAATAGAGGCCATAGCATATTGCCACCGAAGCCACCGAAGCCACCACCGCCGAACATCATACCCAACAACAAATTGGGGTCAAATCCGTTCTGAGAGTTACCACCCTCACCGAACACATAGGTTTTTGTCTCTGACATATAATAAATAAGATATTAGTGTTACGGAGAAACACTATTGTTTCCCCACTGCAAAGGTGGATAAAAGCAATACGAATA
>JAGCKG010000155.1 GCA_017647625.1 Alistipes sp.
ACCATTGCGATACACCTCGCCCGATAGCTCCGCACATAGTTCGCTATCGGCAAGCAATGCCATAATATCTGTCTGTACCTTGTGAGCTGTTAGCATATCTACTTACCTTGCAATTCCAACAATAAATCTTCAACAGCCTGCTTGGCAAACAACTCTCCACCTGTCATTCCGCCTATGCCTCTGCGCTCTACATACGCTGCATAGTTCATTCCCGCAACCACTATGAGCGTTATGCCTGTGGGGAATTGTGATGCAAGGCTCTGTATATATGCCTTGCCATCTTGTGACCCTTGTGCGCCTGTAGGCTTGATAGACTCGAAGTCACTGATCTGCATAATCTCACCTTCTACAACCACAGCGCACCCTACAGATGATGTTAGGTTGCCTGTTTGGTCTTTGTAGGCGTGATTTTGGCGGATAGCGTTCACCGCGCTCAACCCAATTTCATAGAGGTCAGACACCATTGCATTAAGTTCGTTAGCGAGCCTTTTGCGCAATGTATCCTCAATGTCTTGGGGCATATTCTGCGGTGGTGTGATAGCCATTTAGCCGATGATTATTCGTGTTTGAAATACTGCGTCAAGATGTTCATACGAGCGTATTGAGAACTGCCCAATCTCTTTGCCCTCGTAGTACAACTTGATTACCTCGCTGGGTAATTCCATACGGTCAATAAGTAATGTGTACGAATGTGTGGTTGTAGCCTCGCCTCGACTGCGTGATTGCAGGTTTACGCTTGGCAATATCTGGCATTCAACACATCCTACCCAATGTTCAGTTGTGGTGGTAGGGTAGCCATCACTACCCATACCTCCTGCAACTGTTTTGCGGAACATTATGCAACCGTTAGGAATAATCATAGTCTTGTGCCTTTATAGCCATAGATTGTGCGCTTAGAAGCATTGTTTTCGCCCGCCTCGTTGTATATCGCCAAAGCCTGCTGACGAAGGTGTCTGCGCTGCTCATCCGAGAATGAGTAGTTCTGCCCACCCTGTGATACATCGGGGGCATTAGACAACCACATATATACATCTGCCTCCGCTTTGCGGTAATCTTGCATAGCTTCGTTAATCAGTGTATCGTGCGGCATAAGCCCTCGACCCTCGACGATAGTTACCAATGTTGTCATTGGAATAGGGTAGGCGTTCAATGCGCGTAAGCTCTCAACAATCGTAGCCATAATCAATTACAAGTTATTGTGGTATTACTCCTGATTGATTGTCACATCAACTGAAGTCTTGCCATCGGTGATAGTTACCTTACCTGTGCGAGCATTACCTTCGTTCTCGGCAACCTTAACAGTTACCTTGTCCTTAGATGCTCTCACGGTAGCCCACGCTACGCTGCTGGTGGCTGTTATTCTGCCCTCGCCGTCGTAGTGTGTATCGATGATCTGTGTTTCTGCGCCCTTACCGAACGACAACGAGGTAAGGGCTACCTTAAAATTTGCAGACGACTCAGCATCGGTGTGCAATACATACACATCGTTACCACCATCGATTACAGGCAATACGAATGCCTGTGCTGTGGTGAACTCCTGCAATGGCTCGTTGTCCGAGAACTTCGATACGAGGATGAATGAGCCTGACTTCTCGTATGTCACACCATCAACAGGGTTGGTTTCCTCAGCCAAGCGACCGTAAACCAAGCGACCTACCTTATCGGTAGTCAAGCCGACAACATTTGCCTGTTCCCAAGGTTTGATAGCCTTGCGTGTGCCATCTGCCTCCTCGATAACGAATGAAGAGTCTACAACGCAGAACTCAGCACCAAACTCTGCAGCCAAAGCCTCAAGCATTGCAGCGCGTGTAGGCTTACCAAGAGTGTCAATGTTTGTTACGGTCTGACCATTGTTGTTCGCAACAAGCAACTTACCATCCTTGCTCTTGCGAATCATATCGAGGCGGGACTTCGCAATCATCGTCAATGTGATGCGCTTGCCATCTTCGTTTGCCTTAGCGAACATCTGCTCGATATCCTCGATTGGTTTCTCGGTGTCTGTACCCCATACACCGCCTGTGCAGTGGAATGTGTTCTCAGCAGCATAACCGAAGTTGGCACGAATACCTGTACCCGCTGTCAAGTCCTCGCCAATAAGGATCTCGCCTGTTGAAAGCGCCTTCTGAAACATCACCTCTACCAAGTGGCGTACACCACCGATAGCGCGTGGTACATCGTTCATAATCTTTGCAGCAATAGCGCCCTCGTCGGCTTTGGTAGCCTGCATAATGTTAATCGCGGTGATGTCGCTCTCATCCTTGCGGAACTTAAGACCCACCTTCGGAATTTTACCGATAGCCTGCTTGATTGCTGCACGCTTCTTCAATGGAAGTGAAGAGTCAAGCGATACAACATCTGCCGCTACGATAGACCCTGCTACCTCTGTAGACTCCCACTTCAAATCTGGGGAATACTCCTCAGTAAGCATTGTTGTGTGGAGCAACTGCTCCTCCTCTTTCTTGCCGTTGATAGTCTCGGTAACCTTACGCACAACAGGCGCAAAGTACTTCTCAACGAATGCTCCGAAAATACTCTTTGTAATTGCCATAGTCTTTGTGCGTTTTAGTTAAGGAACTGGATGTGTGGCAAACCATTCTTGATGGCTGTAGTGATAGGATAAGGACAAGCTGCAGCATTGACCTGACCGATAGTCAAGATTGCAGCACGAGCATCTGTCTTGAGTACAGTATGCTTCAGCACGCCACAATATGACCACCCTGTAGGCAATGTTACATATGCCTCGCCCGAAACACCAAGAGGCATAACCTCCTTTGTGGTGTCGTTAGAAATGAGGATATGACCAGCACGGATAACATCCTCTGTTACCGCAGACACATCAAGAGAACGACCACCTGGAATATCGCCGAGGTCACGCACGATAACGATAGAGTCGTTACCGTCGTCATAATGCTCTGGGGTGCGATTAAGATTTGTTACACTCATTTGTCATTGATTAAAGATGAGACATTACAGCATCGACTTCAGCTTTGGATGCCTCCTTGCTTGTGTCCTGTGACTTTGTGCGTGGCGCACCAAAGGCCAGCCCTGCTGTGTTTGTTTCCTTGAGGATTTCATCAACCTCGGCAGTGATAGTCTCCAATATTGATGTGAACTCCTCGTCTGTTAGCGTGTCGATGGTCGTGCGCTCGTAACCCTTTCTATGGCTTGCGGGCAGTCTGCCAATGATAGCGTTGAGCTTCTCCCTGCGTGATGATGTGCGCTTCTCGCTGTCGTAGGTGTCAAGACGCTTGCGTAGCGCAGCGTTATCCTCCATCAGCTTCTTCGCCCACGCTGGGGTGTCGTCATCGTCATCGCCTGTGCCGAGTGTATTAGGGTCATCCTCGGTGCTGACCTTTTTGCCGTCCTTGATGCCGTACTTCTTCTCATAGTTGGCTACTGCAGTACGCTGTGCCTCTGTCGAACGGATGTCGCCGTATGAGTTAAGTAGGTGGGTAAGAGTAATGCCTTCAACATAGGTGTTAGCCTCCTCCTCGTTCTTGACTGCTTTAGCCGCCTTGGTCTCCGCAATTCGGCTCAAAATTGACTCGTCAACCCCTTCGAATTTGGTTTTGAGCAAGTCGATGATTGTCTGTTTCATTGCAATAAACTAATTGGTTTATGCAAAACTACGCAAAAACAACGGGAAATGATAGTATATAGACACTTGGATAATACCCACGAAATGAAATATTTAGAAAGAATAAAGCAAAATATTTATAAAATAGTTTGCAAAATATTTGGATATTTAAAAATAACAAACTAATTTTGCCCTTGAAAACAACAATAAACAACTTTTAACAAATAGCAATTATGACACAGCAAGAGTTTACCCAGCGAACAGGGTTGCATCCAATCGATGAGAAGTTCGATACTATTCACGAGATGTATATGCTTTGCTCAGCACTTGACAAAGATGAGTTCTGCCTCGACTACAAAGCACACGGCGACAGCCACATCATCTACGGCTTGATGGGTGCCATTGAGGCGAAAACAAAAGCCTACGACAACATATTCAATGCTTATGAGGCATTTCGTAATGAGCGTTATAACAGAGAACTTGCTTTGGCAACAGTTCTGCTCGGTAAGTCAGCAACCTACAATGATCCAGACCTCGAGCGTGAGGCATTGCAACTCGTATCACGCAACACAGCAATCCTTATTAAGATAAAGGAGGGCTACCAGCTCACAGACGATGATTTCGCCTACATCGCAAACAATTTGAAATAACAACAGGGGAGGGCAACCTCCCCACAATTCCGCAACATCATTATGGCAAATATGAGTTACTGCAGATTTCGTAACACCTCAATAGATTTTGAGGACTGCATCAATGGTTTGAATGACATTATCAATGGCGAAGATGACGCATTGAGCCCAGATAAACTTTGTGCTGCTGAGCGCATATATCGTATGTGCGAGGAATATATGGAGGCATTTGAGGATATGAATGATTTAATGAGATAGACCCTATGGCACGCAGAAAAATTCATTTCAAGACCAAGCGCGAGGCGATGGCTTACTACAACGCTCTCGACCTTTACACGCAACAGCAGATGCGCGTATTTAAGCGCAGCCCCAAGCACTATGTGGTCTGCAATTCCCTTGAATGGTTACACTTTTACGGAGGATAAGTCTATGAGAACACTACACCGCACACCAAAGGTCAGCCGAGAGCGCGCAATACAGATTGCCGCCAACCACAACCGCGTATCGAAAGAGATAGCAAGCACCTACACCGACAGCGAACTCAAAGAGGTGCTACGACAACTGAAACTGAAAGCAAACTTTTAACTATGGCAACAAAATACGGCTACCCAAATCCACTTCACTATATCGATAGCACACGCCAACTCGCATCTGTCAAGTTTAACGGAATAGCCAAAGAATGTGGCGAGATTGAATTTGGCGATGGTTATATCACTTGGATTGGCTCAGAGCTTGGTACACTACGCCTATACAGGGAGTATGGCAGTCAGCAAGACCGCATAAGTCAAGGCTTCAGCCAAAATCTCGGCAAATATTATTTCACTCTTGAATTTTAACAACCAACGCAACAACACTATGAACAACACCCCTTCCACCTCCACGCTGATTATCGTGGAGTTCTTCCGCAAGATGAATGGTCGCAAGGTGTGGTACTTCGGAAGCCTTGCAGCGATATACGAGCTATTTACACCCGAGCAAATCGGGTGTAAGCTCGAAACGTTGTGGAACTACAGCCTCGACTACGGCGGTTGCAAGATTACCAATACCTGTGTGATATCAAAAGAAATAATCTACCGCAAGGCACATAAAGTCAAGAAAAATTTGTAAATTTGCGTTTGATATGTTAGGAGCAATTATAGGAGACATTATTGGTTCTCGTTTTGAGTTCAATAATACAAACAATTACGATTTTACACTGTTTTCACAAGATAATAACTTTACAGACGACACAATCTGTACGGTCGCTATTGCAGATGCTCTGCTCAGTGGCGAAAGTTATCAGTCTTGCTTGCTTAAATGGTGTCGCAAGTACCCTCACCCTATGGGAGGTTATGGTGCTTCGTTCTCTGCGTGGCTACACTCGAGCGACCCACAGCCTTATAACAGCTTTGGTAATGGCTCGGCTATGCGTGTGTCAGCTGTGGCGTGGTGGTTTGACAATCTTGAGGACACGCTGATACAAGCAAGACGAACAGCTTTGCCTACCCACGATCACCCCGAAGGTATCAAGGGCGCTGTGGCTGTGGCTCACGCAATTTGGTACTTCCGTAAAGGTGGACAAATGGCAGGTTTTATTAAGTTAGCTGACGAGTACTATCCGGGCTTTATGCACTACCCTTATGAGTTTGGTCGTTTCGATGAGTCTTGTCAGGGTACTGTGCCTTTGTGCTTCTATATTGTAGCGCATAGCGAGAGTTTTGAAAATGCAATACGCAATGCTATTGCCTGTGGCGGCGACAGTGATACCATTGGCGCTATAGTTGGATCTATCGCCGAGGCGATATGGGGTGTTGATGATGCGCTTTATGTTCACGCCTTATCTATTCTGCCCGAGGATATGCGCAATGTCGCAACTAAGTTCCGTAACCAAATAAATCGTAGATATGAAAACAACTGATTTACTTCCATTCTGCCGATACTATAAAGGCGAGGAGGAGTGTCCTTATTCAGGGAATGAAGCGATGCTATGGCTTTATGAAATGGATTGGGTAAATGAGACTATTAGAATATGTAAAGATGAAAAAAAAACGGACCAAAGTGTTTTAAGCTCGCACCTTTCAGAGTACATAGCAGTTGGTTTATCCGATTTTAGTGCAGGGGACAACATCCCTATTACGCTTAAAGCACTGCTCTTTGATAGATATTCAAGGGATTCGTACTCTACAATTGATGCGATAGAATCATTCAAAATATTTTATGCTAAATATTACAATAACGAGGCTGTAATGTAGCCTCGTTATTTTATGTTAGTTGTCCTATCAACTGCATATATATATTGCGTCCCTCGACTTTTAGCACCTTAAATCGACATCCTCTTTGACCTATCCATTCAAACTCACCTCGTATTGTCTCCTTGCTCTTGCCATCCCACAATACGTCTGTTCCCCAATCAAATTTTAAGCTATCAGTGTAATGTGAGAATGGTTCAGCGAATGCTCCACGTGCGCCCTTAGGTACTACAATTATCATATTATAATCCAAGAAAAATCCCTTTTCTCTATGTGCGGCCGTACTCAGGAATGCTCCATCGGTAAACATATCGCCGGGTTGTACCATCGATAAATCTTTGTTAAGTTCTGGGATATAGTAACTTCGTGTACCTCTTCTAACTACCATATCTTCCTTAGTTCTAAATTTATTCAACGCAGATGTTAATATAGGCAAGTCGTTATTGTATTCCGTCTTTGGTCTGTTCCCTGAATATGTCAAACCTCGCAATGGCTCGTTCAAATATGAATAGGTCTGTGTATATTTAGTTAATACTCTGCGTTCCTCAAGAGTAAGTTTTGCCCAAGTATTCCTTGTTATACTACGTAAATGTTTATCCATATCATCAACACTCACCATATTATATTCGTCGAGTAATCGCTGTATTTCATCGTCTGGCATTATATCGTATGTGATAGCGCCCCGCTTTGCGTGTTTTCTTAATTCTGCTGACAATTTGGCATTATATTGCTTCTGAGCAATATTCATTTTTGCAGTAATTACACCGATATCTTCTCCGTCATTTATAGCAATTTCAACATCATTTAGCAGCCCTGCCAACTTCTTTTGCTTCGGATGAGTAATAAGGTAATTTTTAATATTGTCAATGTCTGTTTGGATAGACTTGACATATATTCCCTTCTCGACAACCCCTATCTGCTTTATATAAGCCTGTTGCGATACTTCCCAAGTGACGTATTTCTGCTGTACACCTTTCATATTGCCACCCAAGAAATCGTATGCTTCGAATTTGAGTTTTTTAAGCTGTTGCTCGAGTGGCAAGTTCTTGATTGTCGTCATCTTCTTCTCCACGGCATCATACACCTGCTGCAACTCTGCAATAGTAAATTGTTTATGCCACTTGTGCGCATCGGGAATGAATGTTGCGAGCTTTGCCTCCGCCTGCTTCATCGCAAGCACATCCTTAGCTGTGGTGCGTGTTGCACTTGCCATACCCTTAAGGTCGTGAGCATCGACATACTGCTGCAGCAAGGTATAATCTACCTCGCCATAATCCTTGGCAACCTTGAGGACATTGTTCGCTGCAAGTTCTATGCGGCGATAACGATCCTGTCTCTCGTGCCATCTATTCTTGACACTCTCAATATGCTCTGGTGTGCGCTGTGCGTGGCGCTGCTCGGCAAGCTCAAGAGGCGTGAGCGCCTTCTTCTTAAACGCTGCATCATAGTAGTCTTGGTTATCGCGGATGAAATACGGCAAGCTCTTGGCGCGCTCCACGCGCCCAGCATTGAGCCTGCACCACGCCTTAAACTCGTCAGGCACATCGCCGACATAGTTAGCGCTCTGCTCCGGTGGCAGCGGTGGCAACCCCTCACGCATACGGCGCGTGTCCTCACGCAACTCCTCCTTCGTTTTGTGGATGGTCTGCACGAAGCAACGGCACAGAGGATGCCACCCTGTGAACTTGAAGTCCTTGGGGTAGCATCCTTTGCCCTTTGTTGCTGTACTGCCATTTGGCGCACTCAGATTGTCGCAGATGTCGAAGAATGGCTCACCATTCAGCGTGTGGTTATTCGATAGCATAACGCGAATACCCACCACGAAGCTCAGTGCTTGATATGCGGTGTAATCTGCGGTGCGGTACGCCATATTGGTCTCGGTGGCTGTTAGTCGGCGCGCGTTCTTATACGAGGAACGATACACACCCTGTCCGGGGTGGTATGCCTTTGCTCGCTTGGAGAGGTGCAACACTCCGTGTTCATCGCGCACCCTGCGGAATAGCATATTAGGGTTGTTGAGATACTTGCGCACCTCACGGCTCAGTTCGTCAGCGCTCAATCCATCGCGCAAGCCGAGGTCAAGAGCCATCTCCAGCTCCTCTTTGAACTGTCCTGTGTAGCGCCACACTCTATCTGATAATGATAACCCCGCTTCTTTGCGCGTTAGGAACGCCTCTCGCGCCTTATTGCGTTGCAAGATATACGCTTGCTTGCGCAATTCCATTAACGCGTTCTCAACATCGCTATACACCGATTGCGCCAACTCCTCGGCTTTCTCCTGCGACAACCCAAACTCTGTGTCTACGCCCTTAGTGATAACAGCCTCGATATCGGATGCAACTTGCTTCTGCAACTTTGCGATTAAGGCTTTGGTAAGAGGGTAGTCGCTGAACACGAATGGCTTGCTGGGGTCAAAGTTGACCCTTGATGCCATCTGCGATGCCTCGGCGATAGCCGTAGCATATATCTGCTGTACCTCTTTCTCGTACTTGGCGATATTCGCCACGTGCTTCTTTTCCCACTTATCCAATGCCATAATCTACTATAACCCCATTGTGTCAACTACTGTTTCCTCGGCGATGTCGCGCATCGTTTGCTCTGGGTCATCACTATACCCCAATAGGCGGATGCTCTCCTTCTGTGATATCATAGGCTTGTTGCCGTTGGCAATAGCAAGGTTGTTGATACGCTCCTTCTCGTCGCTGACGATATATGGCGTGATGACCACCTCAAACTGCAACGAGTCGATAGCCTCAGCATAGCTTGCATCGAGCATATTCTTGAGGAATGCCTTGATAACATTTACCTCGCGGTCGAGCATCTCTTTGAGCTTGCCACTCTCCTCCATAACCTTGAGGTGTGCATCAATCATCAACTGCTTTAAGCCCTCGCCCGATGTGCGCACAGCCTTCATATCCTCGTAGCTCCAGTTAGGTATCTGCAACTGCTCAAATACTGCGCTCTTAAGTGTGTCGGTGTGAAACTTAAGGCTCTCCACAGACTGCTGCCAAGTAACATACTCAGCCTTTCCATTCGTTGGAATCTGCAAGATAAGCCTGTCCTCCTGATTATTCACAGACTCATTGCCAAATGGCAAAGCTTCATCGGCATAGACGACAAATACAGGTTTGTTGTTCTTGTCGATGTAGTTGCCGTTGAGTGACATCTTACGCTCGCGGTCGTACACAAGGTGCGATGAGTCCTCCCATATTGGCTCTGGTCGCCAGATATACACACCAGGTATCTTGCCTGTGGTGATATCCTCGACATTCTCCTCTACCCATCCGTTGCCCTCGTTGACCCAGCGATAGTGCTTATCTGATGTGTATGTATCAAACCACTGCACCATACCCTCGTTTGACTTCTCGCTGTAGGCGATAGAGAATGCCACAAGGTCGCCATACTCATCGAATAATGGGTAAAGCTCATCACCATTCATTGGCGAGAACACACGACAGCGTAGTTTGATATCACTCTTAAAGCCATACAATGTATTTGGCGACTTAACGCCGTACCACAATGTGAAAGCCTCGCACGCAGCGAAGTAGTGCTTGGCACGCTCGAAGTTAACGCTGTCGATGCGCACACGCTCAAGGATAGCACCGATGTACTTTGCTACTTCCTCTTGCTTGGCGTTGTTTGCCTCAGGCTGGAAGTTTACCTCTGCAGGTATGCCGAAACACATCCCCGCCATACGCTTGACACATAGCTTCTGCGTGTTGAACGCTACGCGCGTCACAGGCTTGCACACGCCATCCTCGATGATGTCGGGGAATAACGCCTTATCCATCACAGGGTGGTGCTTTGGCTCATACTCCTTAACCAATACTTTCTCCCACGATGGGATGTCTACAATCTTCTTCTTGAGGTCTGCGATAATGAGGTCAGCAGGTCGCCCTGCCTCAAATATCTCCTCTAATGTTTTCCCTTTCATATTATCGTAAATTAAGTGTTTGCTAATATACCACGCGCCTTATTGCTGCCTTATCGAGAGGCTTGCGCTCGCCACCGAGAAGTTTAGCCATAACAACATAGCGCGTAGCATCCATTGCGTGGTTGTAGGCATCTATAGGCTCGTTGAGCCACTTGCCCTCCTTATCTTGGCGGTAGGTGTAGTTCTTCTGCTCCTTGATAACATTAGTACTGCGCTTGGTGATGTGCAGCGTGTACTGAAGCATCTTCTGTATGCCAGCATCCACCGAGCCACTAAACTTCTTGACAGGGTGGATGTTGATGCCAGCACGATATATCTCTTGGATGAGTCGCGGGTCGGCACTCTCGGCGATGACCTCCAGCTGTTCCTCCTGCGCTTTGAGGGTGCGTATGATATCCCCCGAGAGCATCTGCGTATTGTACGCCACCTCGTCAATGTAGAGGTTGTTGCCATCCACGCCTACGGTAACAATAGCCGTTGGGTCGTTCGTATATCCGAAGTCCATACCTCGCCAGCGCTTGCGCACATTCGCAGGAATGTCATCGATAAGCACCACATCCTTGAATATCAAACCCTCGACAACAGCCTGTAGTCCGAGACCATACACCTGCCACAATGACTTGTTCTTGTGCTTAAGGCTCTCAATCTCCTCCACGATGCTCTGTTCAAGGAATGGGTTGTCCTTGTATGTGGATATGAAGTGATATGTGCGCTCGTCGGCATTGACCGAGCATATCCAATGCTCATCGCTGAATGATGGATTGTAGTCAAGGATGGTGTACTTCGTGGTACGCATCTTAAGCTGCTGCCACTCGATGAACGACAGCTCGTTTGCCTCGTTAACGAAGAGGATATCACGCTTACGACCTCGGAGCTTCTGCTCGTTATCTGTCGAGAAGAACTCCACCCACGAGCCATTGGGGAAGCGATATGTCATCTCGCTTTTGTTGTGGGCCTTGTCATCCCACACGCCCATCTTTAGGAGGATGTCCTTGAAGTCCACGAACACCGAGCCTTTGATTGCTGGGAGCGTAGCACGCACGATGCTCAAACGAGTATAACGATACGATAGACAATAGATAATCAGCCATATCAGCGTGTTGTATGTCTTGCTGCTACGGCTGCTACCTTGTAGGCTAACGGTGTTGTAGCCCTTATCTATTAAAGCCGATTGGATTTCGGCATAGACTCTCGTCGTCTGTATCGTTGTCACTACTGCTCTCTATCTGCTCTCTGCGATCTATGATTTCAACCTTGAATTGCGGTGTTAGCTCCTTGCCATCCTTGCCTGTTATCTCGCGTTTCTCTGGCGCGTATAAGCCGAGTATCTTGCGTCGCTCGACACTCACCTTGTGTATGATATCGAGGTAGCGCACATCGCCACTCTGAACCACCTCCTCCTTGCTCTGCTCAAGGGCTGTGGTCTCGATGCTGTTGTCACCATTACCACCCTCGCCCTTTGCTGCTGGGACACCGAACTGCTTGCTGCGCTTCTTGTCGTAGTCGGTCTTTGATTTCTCCCACGCAGCCCACGCCTCTTTGATTGTTTCCTCTATGCGCTGCAACTCCAACTGCTGAAGCTCGTCTATGTCAAGCTGGCGCATCTCCCTCCACTCGGCGAGGAGTGCCTTGATATCATCGTGTACTGTCTTGAGCGAGTATTTGGCAATGCCGAGTCTGTTCATCGCCTCCTCGCGTATCTCACGATAGGAGTAACCGTGACGGTATAGCTCCGCTACTATTACCCTGCGATATTCCGCCTCACGCCTGTAGTCTTTGTTTGTCTTTCCCTTGTCTCTTGGCATTATCCGATATACTTAAAACTTGCCGTTATACGATTGGCAGATGTGCTACCTTTCTTGTTTCTGTTTTGAATTTTACCACTACCACTACTACATCTACCCATACGTGTCATTACCCACTTAGCGTTATGTGTCCTTGAATGTATCATTGACGGGCTACTTGTTGTACTAATGAATGATTTACCATTGTCTTTGTAGTATTGAGCTATGTAGTCTGTGAATGCTGTCCCAATTCCCACACCTTGATAATCTGGTAAAATAACACTGCGATGTTCTTTGAACACATTTTTCAATTGAGGGTGTGGAAATGGCAACACTGCACATAATCCACATAAATCACCATTGCACGTTGCTATGAACACTCGACTCGCAATATTTAGCGAATGACTCAAATAATGATATCGCCTAAAAATGCTCCAATAATATTGCTTGTCTTTGGTTTCGAAGATTTCAATGTGAAGTTTTTTTTTATCTGTTCGTCTTTACTGAATACTTTGAATGACATATCATCCGTATTAAATACCCAATCAGGCATTAACCATTCCTGCACATCGTAATGACACGTCACTGCGATAAACTTTGCATCTTTGCGGCGTATGGCTTTTTGTATTGCGAGCGATGATATCTGTGCGATATTTCTATCAACGACCGACGTAAACTCGTCAAAGACCACCATTTCACGATTCTCGAGCAATGTTCTCGCGCTCGCCGACACTCTTCTTCAAGTAGTCGGGAATAGTGGCAAGGCGTGTTCCCAACTCCTCTGGCGACATCTTGACGATAATCTTAAGAGCATTGAGGCGCATATTACCTCCGAGAGCTACCATCTTGTCATCAACGACAATTGGTCGTATGGAGAGCATCTTAGGGAATACAAGGATAGAATTGACCAGCTTGTTGAGCTTGTCATTAGTGATGGAGCGAGGATTCTCGCCGTTAATCTTAATTTGCGTTAATTTTGCAGAAATAGTGTTCATTTTTGCAGTATTTTATCTGTTCAGTGCAAAATTAAAGCAAAATGTTTAATTATATGATGTTTAAGGCGCTCAAATATCAAGCAGTCGCTTTATTTTGTTGTAAATAATCTTGAAAGTGGGAGGTTGGCATAGTTCCACGCTATGAGCATTGCATCTCGCTCCTCCTGATTGGTGCGCCCTGTGATGCCTGTAAATGCTGCCAGCTCCTCGTGTGTTATCTTGCCATCTTTACCTCGCCATATGTTGCGACCTTTAACACGCAGCACCAGAGGCTTGATTGTGTCGTGCGGTATTCCCCAATGCTCACACATCTCCACGAGCTTGCGCCCTGTTTCGTGGTTGCGCCCTACGCTGTTACCCTTTGCGGCTGCACGCGCGTTACTCTCTGCCTGTATCAAGTGCCAATTACCCTTGTTGAGCCATCCTGCCTCTATGACTACTATCAAGTGTTGTTGTGTTACTTCGGCTTGTCGTTGTATGTAACGCAGGTAGTCTAATGTGCAGGGAAATGTCAGTGATTGTGCAGATATATGTCTGTTATGTGTATGCAATGTGGCGACACCATTCTTCTCTGCATCGGGGTCTATTGCTACTATTATATCTGGTCTTTTGAGTATTATATTATGCTTGTTATTATGTATCATAAATGCTTGATTATATGTTGTTACTCCCACCCCCTATAATCCCCCTCCCTCAAAGGAAAAGGCACGACTATTGCCGTGCCTGTGGTCTCGATGTTAGTTGTCGAAGTTATGCAATGCAGGACAATATCAAAGCGCTTCACGCCCACTGTTCTGGGCTCGCTGGTTATTAATTCGGCACTATCAACTACCATATTTGGGTAGTCTATAACTCCGCTGCGACAAATGATATCTGCAAGCTCGTTATACAAGTTCTTGTGCAAATACTCGTTGTATTGAGTCACCAATGCCTTGTCTGCTGCTATTGCTATCTCTGCCGTCTGTTTCGTCTTTGTAATCTTGTTAATCTCTGCTTCTTGCGTGTTCTGTTGTGGCGATTCGGAGTAATACTTTCCCTGC
>JAGCKG010000156.1 GCA_017647625.1 Alistipes sp.
CCGCCGTCCTCACAACCGTGGTGTTGTAATGAACCCAGTTGATCACCCAATGGGTGGTGGTGAAGGTCGTGCATCTGGTGGTCACCCACGTTCACGTAAGGGATTGTTGGCTAAGGGTAAGAAGACACGTAACCCTAAGAAGACAACCTCTAAGTTTATTATTTCAAGAAAGAAAAAATAATTAAATAGAGTACATAATGAGCCGTTCATTAAAAAAAGGACCGTTTATCGACCCAAAACTCGAGGCTAAGGTTGTAGCACAGGCAGAGGGTAATAACAAGTCTGTAATCAAGACATGGTCACGCGCAAGTATGATTTCGCCTGATTTCGTAGGTCAGACGATCGCCGTACACAACGGAAATAAGTTTATTCCAGTTTACGTAACTGAGAATATGGTAGGTCACAAGCTCGGTGAGTTTGCTCCAACCCGCAACTTCCGTGGTCATTCAGGTAACAAGAAAAAGTAGTAGACTATGGGAGCAAGAAAAGCACAGATGGCCGAGAGACTTAAGGCCGAGAAGAAGCAGAAAGCTATCGCAATTATGCGCGATTGCCCTACCTCTCCTCGCAAGATGCGTTTGGTGGCAGACATCATTCGTGGCGTTGAGATCAATAAAGCATTGGGTATCCTTCGCTACTCAAAGAAGGAGGCTTCAATCAGAATGGAGAGTCTTCTTAAGTCAGCAATTGCTAACTGGGAGGCTAAGAACGAGGGCGAGCGTCTTGAGGACGTACAGCTCTGCGTTAAGGAGGTATTCGTTGACTGCGGTCGTATGTTGAAGCGTATTCAGCCTGCACCACAGGGTCGTGCGCACCGCATCCGCAAGCGTTCGAACCACGTCACCCTCGTAGTAGATAAAATGGTAACCGCAGAAAACAAGTAAGAGATGGGACAGAAAGTTAATCCGATAGCAAATCGTCTTGGTATCATCAAGGGTTGGGACTCAACTTGGTATGGTGGTCGTGATTTCTCAGAGAAATTGGTAGAGGACGACAAGATTCGTAAGTATTTGAATGTCCGTTTGGCAAAGGCAAGCATCTCGAAGATTATCATCGAGCGTACGCTTAAGCTTGTAACGGTAACCATCTCAACTGCACGCCCAGGTATCATCATTGGTAAGGGTGGTCAGGAGGTTGACAAAC
This sequence comes from Alistipes sp., assembly GCA_017647625.1. Taxonomy (GTDB): domain Bacteria; phylum Bacteroidota; class Bacteroidia; order Bacteroidales; family Rikenellaceae; genus Alistipes. The sequence goes on from JAGCKG010000156.1 coordinate 1,144, forward strand.
TCAAGGAGGAGTTGAAGAAGCTTACTGGTAAGGAGGTTCAGATCAACATCTTTGAGGTTAAGCGTCCAGAGGTTGATGCTGTTATTGTTGCTAACAACATTGCACGTCAGCTTGAGGGTCGTGTATCATACCGCCGCGCAATTAAGACCGCTATTGCATCAACAATGCGTATGGGTGCAGAGGGTATCAAGGTTCAGATTTCAGGTCGTGTAGGTGGTGCCGAGATGGCCCGCTCAGAGACCATAAAGGAGGGTCGTATTCCATTGCACACATTCCGTGCAGATGTAGATTACTTCTTGGCTGAGGCACTTACAAAGGTAGGTATCCTTGGTGTAAAGGTTTGGATCTGCCACGGTATCGTATATGGTAAGCGTGATTTGTTCGAGTTGGCAGCAGGTGCATCAGCACACGCAGGCAAGGAGCAGTCACCACGTCGTGATGGTAAGCGCGATGACCGTCGTAAGCGTCGTAACAATAATAAGTAATACCTTTTAAAGCGAAAAAACTATGTTACAGCCAAAAAGAACTAAGTTCAGAAGAATGCAGAAGGGTCGTATGAAGGGTTTCGCTCAGAGAGGAAACCAGCTTGCATACGGTTCATTCGGAATCAAGGCCTTGGAGTCAACTTGGATCACAGGTCGCCAGATTGAGGCAGCTCGTCAGGCCATTACACGTTATATGAAGCGTGAGGGACAGATTTGGATTCGTATCTTCCCTGATAAGCCTATTACTAAGAAGCCTGCAGAGGTACGTATGGGTAAGGGTAAGGGTAATCCAGAGGGCTTTGTAGCACCTGTTACACCAGGTCGTATCCTTTTCGAGGCAGAGGGTGTACCTTTGGAGATTGCACAGGAGGCACTCCGTCTGGGAGCTCAGAAGTTGCCTATTACAACTAAGTTTATTGTACGACGCGACTATGTCGAGTCATCACTTTAAAATGGAGCTTGAAAGATTATGAAAAGTGCTGAAATAAAGGAGATGTCGGTGCAGGACCTACAGGAGCGCATTGCAGCTGAGAAGATGAACCTTGCTCAGTTGAAGATGCAGCACGCTGTTTCGCCGGTAGAAAATCCATCAATTATTAAGAAGTCTCGCAGAGATATCGCTCGTATGTTGACAATTCTCGGCCAGAAGAACTCTAAATGTTAATTACCATTATGGAAAGAAATCTTAGAAAAGAGCGTATTGGTTTGGTTGTCAGCAACAAGATGGAGAAGACCATCGTAGTTGCCGTTGCTCGTAAGGTTAAGCATCCTATCTACGGTAAGTTCGTGAACAAGACCACAAAGTTCGTTGCTGAGTGCTTGGACACAACCGTTAACGAGGGCGATACCGTACGCATTATGGAGACACGCCCATTGAGCAAGACAAAGCGTTGGAGATTAGTACAAATTATTGAAAGAGTTAAGTAATTATGATACAGCAAGAAAGTAGACTTGTAGTAGCTGACAACAGCGGTGCCAAGGAGGTTCTTTGCATTCGCGTTCTCGGTGGTACGAAGCGTCGTTACGCATCTATCGGCGACAAGATCGTGGTAGCTGTAAAGAGTGCTTCTCCATCAGGTGATGTTAAGAAGGGTGCCGTTTCAAAGGCAGTTGTAGTAAGAACAAAGAAGGAGATTCGTCGTGCTAACGGTTCATACATCCGTTTCGATGACAACGCAGTAGTTCTCCTTAACAATCAGGGTGAGATCCGTGGTACTCGTATCTTTGGTCCTGTAGCTCGTGAGTTGCGTGACCAGTATATGAAGATTATATCATTGGCTCCAGAGGTATTGTAATTTAAAAAACAGTTAAGATATGTCTAAATTGCATATTAAGAAGGGGGATATGGTATATGTCATCGCTGGTGACAATCGCGGTCAGCAGGGTAAGGTTCTCTCTGTAGATGCAGCCAAGAATCGAGCAATCGTTGAGGGCGTAAACATCTGCAAGAAGGCAACTAAGCCTAATGCACAGAACCCCCAGGGTGGTCTTGTAGAGCAGGAGGCACCTATCCACGTTTCTAACCTTCTACCTATCGACCCAAAGAGTGGCAAGCCTACTCGTATTGGTCGTAAGACAGGTAGCAATGGTAAATTAGTTCGTTACGCTAAAAAGTCAGGGGAGGAGATTAAATAATGGCATACGTACCTACACTTAGAACCGAGTATAAGGAGCGCATCGTTGCAGCCCTTATGAAGGAGTTTGGTTACACTAGCGTTATGCAGTGTCCTAAGCTTGAGAAGATCGTAGTAAACCAGGGTATGGGTCAGGCGATTGCTGATAAGAAGCTTATCGACGTAGCTCAGGAGGAGCTTACCCGTATCACAGGTCAGAAGGCCGTACAGACTAAGTCTCGTAAGGATATCTCTAACTTTAAGTTGCGTAAGGGTATGACCATCGGTGTTCGCGTAACACTTCGTGGCAACCGTATGTACGAGTTCTTGGAGCGTTTGATCGCTGTGGCACTCCCACGTATCCGCGACTTCAAGGGTATCAACGACAAGTTCGACGGTCAGGGTAACTACACTCTCGGTATCACCGAGCAGATTATCTTCCCTGAGATCGACATCGACAAGATCACTAAGATCTTCGGTATGGAGATTACATTTGTTACATCGGCAAAGACTGACGAGGAGGCATATGCATTGCTTCGTGAGTTCGGCCTTCCATTTAAGAACGCTAAAAAGAACCAGTAACCTATGGCAAAGGAGTCAATGAAGGCACGCGAGGTAAAGCGTGCGAAGCTTGCACAGCGTTATGCTCACAAGCGTGAGGAGATCGCTGCAAAGGTTAAGGCAGGTGAGATGGATCACGAGGAGGCTTGGATCGCTCTTTCAAAGTTGCCACGCAACTCTAATCCTATCCGTCAGCACAACCGTTGTATGATCACTGGTCGTCCAAAGGGTTATATGCGTCAGTTCGGTATCAGCCGTATCCAGTTCCGTGAGATGGCTTCGAACGGCTTGATCCCTGGTGTTAAGAAGGCCAGCTGGTAGTCTGAAGACACATTAGACAGTGGGGCTGTCCCTTATTGCGGGTAGCCTCATTTTGTCTAAGCGTGTTGACGATGGGGAGGGCGAGAGAGTATTCCTCCCATTAAGGCGACAGCAATAGTTATACCATATTATATATATATAGTGTTGTCGCGGTGTTGAAGTGTAGCTCGTCGTAGACGAAAGCGCATCTTCACTATTAGAAGATTTGTTGTCATAGAGTCTATGGCAATAGTCGGATAAGGCAGTCATTTGTTCGGTGCTTTGTGTGCCACGCTATGGTGTAAGCCATACAGGCAAAGACTTGTTCTTATATGAATGTACTATGCGAGTAGTGCGATGTCCGTAAGCGGGGAAAGTGTCATCCAGAGGATGATAACTTCTTGCGAGTGGTGCGCGCGAAAGTTATTACGTTTAGGAAATCTTGAATCAAGGTGCGACTCTTCGTATATTGGTTTGCAGTGGGGTAACCTGCTGTGGATAATATGTCGGTGTGCGCGGTGGTTCGGAGGGTATAAAGTGTGGTGTCGTTGTGGTGTCGCGCTTTTACATTTTCTCTGTGTCACGACCTTTTTCGAGGGCTATGAGATGTTGGCATTGTTGTGTTGCCGACATTTGTAGTGTTCGAGATCGAAGACCAAAATATGCTAACTGCTTAAAAAATAGGCAGAAATGTTTGGTCGGTTCAGATTTTCTTTGTATATTTGCCCGCTATTTGTGCGTATTGCGCCCTCGTGTGCGAGTGAGAAGAGGCGAGTGAGATGATGAGGGGTATGGGGTAAGATGCAGATAGTGAGTTAGTTACGAATGCTAAAAAGCAGAGATAAACAATTTTTAATTATTAATTTTTAACTTTTAATTCATTATGACAGATCCAATTGCGGACTTTCTAACTCGAATTAGAAATGCAGTGAAAGCCAACCACAAGGTGGTTGAAGCTCCTGGTTCAAAAATTAA
>JAGCKG010000006.1 GCA_017647625.1 Alistipes sp.
ATTTTTGATTTTAGAGGAGCAGATTTGTTCTATCACAAAAGAAGAGGTCTGAGGATAGTACTCAAACGTACAGCCTCAGACCTCTTACTTTTAGGGATAGGACGAAGATGCCCTATATAAATCGAAAATTCACAAGAAATTACAATACAATCTCGTTGCCAATATACTTACGGATATTAACATCCTCCTTGCAACGCTCTGCGTAAGAAGCATCCTTTGCGATTGCGCTCTTAAGCTCTGCAGTTGCAGTAGTGAAGTCACCCTGCTTAACAGCGATAACTGCGCGGAGGTAGTCAGCCTTAGCAGTAGTATCGTTTGCTACGAACTGCTTAGCAGCAGTGTAGTCAGCGTTCATAGTTGCAGCGATAGCAGCGTTGTAACCCTCAAGCTGTGACTGTGCAGCAGCGTAGTTACCCTCGGCAGCAGCAGCCAATGCCTGAGTCTCCTTAGAAGCGTTTGCAGCGTATGACTTTGCAGCCTCTGTGTTGCCGTTCATAAGGTTAACAAGAGCAAGGTTGTTGTTGATCTCTGATGCGTTGCCACCAGCCTTAACAGCAGTAGCGAATGCCTCAGCAGCCTTCTCACCGTTACCAGCCTCAGCGTATGCTACACCAAGGTTGTTGTATGCGTTAACGCCACCCTCAGCTACAGCTGCCTCCAATACAGCGATAGTCTCCTCGTTTGTAAGCTTGCCAGTAGAAGCGATGTGAAGCTTCTCCAATACGTTAAGCTCTGCAACCTTACCACCACGAACAAGAGCGATCATCTCGTCGTCAGTCTTACCTGTGATGTCTGAGCTGTTAACCAACTGTGCGCGACGCAACTGTGGAAGGATATCGTTCTTCAAAGCATCGAATACCTTGCTAAGGTTCTTAATCTGCTCCTCACGCTCTGAAGATGACTCGTAGCTGTTCAATACTGAAAGGATAAGCTCCTTGTCCTCGATGTTAGAAGCAGCAACCAACTCCTTGAAGCCGTCCCAGTCCTCACCGTATGATGCAGCATCAAGAGTAAGACCAAGATCCTTAAGCAACTTCTCTGCAGCCTTCTCACCTGACTGGCTACGAGCAGCAGAAAGCTTATCGTTGAACTTCTCTGGACCATCTGGTGAAGCATAACCATTGATGTAGATGTTCTGCTTGATACGGTCGTTCTCCTTCTGTGCAGCAGCCTTCTGCTGGAAAGCAACTACATCGTCAGCGTTTTGTGCCTTCTTTGAAAGGTTAGAAGAGTTGATAGCATACATATAGTTAGCCTTGGTAACCTCGTTAGTTACGTTCTTGTAACCAGTAGCCATAGACTGCATTGCAGATGCGAAGTCAAGGTCGTTCTGCATAGTGTTAACACCGTAAGCTACAGTGATACCGAAAGTGCGAGCCAACTGCTGTGCCTCTGCACCACCTGCAGCCAAGATAGCAGCCTCCTCGTCAGTAGGCATAGCACCGTTGTTAAGGTTGATCAAAGTGAACTCCTTGCAAGAACCCTTAGGACACTTGATCTCAGCACGAAGCTGAAGCTCACTGTTAGCCATACGAGCCTCGTATGGGAAAGTAACGTTCATAGTGTACTGGCCACCGTTAGTCTTGTCGATAACAGTGTAGTTATCCTCAACCTTTACACCCTGGAAATACTGAGTAGCACCTGCTACCTCGCCACCCTCAAATACAACAACTGGTGTTACACGCAACACAGCCTTAGCGTTGAAGTACTTCTCTGGGAAAGAAACAGTAATTGCAGCATCTACATTACCATTGTTAAGTACAAGAACCTCTGGTACGCAAGTAAGAGAGATAGCATCCTCGTTCTTAGCCATCTTGGTAAAACAGTTACAGCTTGAAAGTGTCATAGCTGCAACAGTACACACTGTAAGCACTTTGAAAAGATTTTTCATAAACATCAAATAAAGTTTTGTTAGTAAATAAAATTTTCTCTGTTATATTTCTCTAACGCCGAGCCACCATACTTTATTATATATATGGTAGCCCGCGCGTATATGCTTTTAGCGACGCTCGCGACGTGGTCCGCGCTGCTCACGCTTCTCGTTACCCTCCTCACGAGGCTTACGCTCGCGTGGCTCACGCTCTACCCAACCCTCTGGCTTTGGTAGCAACGCCTTGCGAGAGAGCTTCAACTTACCAGTCTTCTGATCCTTGGCAATAAGCTTAACCTCAATCATATCGCCCTCCTTAAGACCTGTCTCCTCCATAGTCTCGAAACGCTTGTAGTCGATCTCCGAGATGTGCAACAAAGCATCCTTACCTGGAAGAATCTCAACGAATGCACCGAAGTCTACGATAGAGCGAATCTTACCATTGTAGGTCTCGCCAATCTCTGGAACTGCAACGATACCCTTGATACGAGCCAATGCAGCATCCAAAGCCTCCTTATCCTGACCAAAGATATCTACGATACCCTTCTCATCAACCTCTGTGATGGTGATTGTAGTACCTGTAGTCTTCTGAATCTCCTGAATAACCTTACCACCAGGACCGATAACAGCACCGATAAACTCCTGTGGGATAGAGATCTGAACGATACGAGGCACAAATGGTTTGTAGTCCTCGCGTGGCTCCGAGATAGTCTCAACCATCTTGTCGAGGATGTGAAGACGACCCTGACGAGCCTGCTCCAACGCCTTTGCCAATACCTCGTATGAAAGACCGTCTACCTTGATATCCATCTGTGTAGCAGTGATACCATCGCGTGTACCTGTAACCTTGAAGTCCATATCGCCCAAGTGATCCTCGTCACCCAAGATATCAGACAACACTGCCCAACGACCTGTTGCAGAGTCAGAGATAAGACCCATTGCGATACCAGATACTGGCTTACGCAACTTAACACCTGCATCCATAAGTGCCAATGTACCAGCACATACAGTAGCCATTGATGATGAGCCGTTAGACTCCAAGATATCTGATACTACGCGCACTGCGTATGGGTTAGCCTCACCTACTGGCACCATAGGCTTCAACGCACGCCAAGCCAAGTGACCGTGACCAATCTCACGACGGCTCAAACCACGCGCTGGACGTGCCTCACCTGTAGAGAATGGAGGGAAGTTGTAGTGCAAAACGAACTGCTCTGTACCCTGTACCAAAACCTCATCCTTCTGCTTCTCGTCGAGTTTAGTACCGAGAGTTACAGTTGTGAGTGACTGTGTCTCACCACGAGTGAAGATTGCAGAACCGTGTGCGCAAGGGAGGTAGTCAATCTCGCACCAGATAGGACGAATCTCATCTGTGCGACGACCATCCAAACGCTTACCCTCGTCGAGGATCATATTACGCATAGCCTTCTTCTGAACATCGTCGTGGAAGTACTTGTGGATGAGCGGAGCCTTCTCCTCAAGTTCCTCCTCTGTATAGCGCGATGCGAACTCTGCCTCCAAAGCGTCGAAGGCCTCTGCACGCTCGTGCTTCATAGTACCGCTGGTAGCGATAGCATATGCCTTGTCGTAAAGCTCTGTGATGATAGTCTGGCGGAGCTCCTCGTCGTTAGTCTCGTGGCAGTACTCACGCTTAACATCCTTACCGAGCTCCTTCATAAGCTCAATCTGAACAGCACAGTGCTTCTTAATCTCCTCGTGTGCGAACATAATAGCACCGAGCATAACCTCCTCAGATACCTCGTTCATCTCACCCTCAACCATAAGGATGTTGTCGATAGTACCACCTACCATAATGTCGAGGTCGGCACTCTTCATAGCCTCGAAGCCTGGGTTGATTACATACTCTCCATTAATGCGTGCAACGCGCACCTCAGAGATAGGACCGCCGAATGGGATATCTGATACCGCCAACGCAGCCGATGCAGCCAAACCTGCAAGAGCATCTGGCTGAATATCCTTCTCTGCCGAGATAAGGTTTACGGTTACGAAAACCTCGGCGTGATAATCTGCTGGGAAGAGTGGACGCAACGCACGGTCGATAAGACGCGCAACCAAAATCTCAGAGTCGCCAGCCTTACCCTCACGCTTCATAAAGCCACCTGGGAAACGACCACAAGAGGCATACTTCTCCTTATACTCTACCTGCAAAGGCATAAAGTCGGTACCCTCCTTAGCATCCTTGGCAGCGACAACAGTACCCAAAAGCATTGTGTCGCCCATACGTACAACCACCGAGCCATCAGCCTGCTTTGCAAGCTTTCCGGTCTCAATCATAATCTCGCGACCATCAGCCAAGGTGATTGTCTTCTGTACAGCATTGTACAACTTGTTAACTTCCATAAAATCTTAAAAAACCTCTAAAAATTGTCATCAAATATATGTCGTAACATATCGAATTTTCGTGTAAATGAAGGTAATGCCGAAACACTACCTTCATTTGCTGCACTTCCGTACTACTTACGGAGGTTAAGAGTCTTGATGATTGCGCGGTAACGCTCGATATCAACCTCCTTCAAGTACATAAGCAACTTACGACGCTTACCTACAAGACGCAACAAAGAACGCTGCGTACCGTAGTCGTGACGGTTGCTCTTCATGTGCTCGGTAAGGTGGTTGATACGGTAG
>JAGCKG010000157.1 GCA_017647625.1 Alistipes sp.
ATATCGCGGTTGTTATCCACCGCAAGGAGCTTTGGAATGTGGTATCACCTGAACACATACTGCAAGAACAACATCGTTGGTCTACAATGGACAATATATGGCGTATGTAGCAACTTTTCATCCAACTTTTCTACATAATAATTGTTTGAGTTTAGATTTCAGCCGAGCCATCTGTGAAGCTCGCTCGGAGGTTGGGCAAGCTTGACCGCTTACCTAACCACAATGCCGAAAGGCAGAGTGTTTAATTTAAGTGGGTGATAAGGACACCCAGGGTTGTATTTGTTAATAATCACCCTTGCGCAGGGTCAAGTGCGTAGCGTTCTTTTATGTAGGCTGGGTAGCTACAGTTCACTGCCCAGCACCTGCGGCAGTAGCTCAGTAGGTAGAGTACAACCCTCCCACGGTTGGGGTCGCGAGTTCGAGCCTCGTCTGCCGCTCTGCCCCGAAAGGGGTGCATTTCTTCATTTATTTAAGTTTGGGTTAGTAAAAAATCGTCGGTATCTATAAACCGACAAACCTCAGTCCGCTGTGAAGCCTGCTGAGGACTTGCCGAGATAGCAAGCTAAACGGATAGGCTTGAGGAATTGCTAAGTATCGTAAGATGCTGCGGAAATCTGGCCACATTAGCGAGGTTCGACTCCTCGCCTCGGCACAAAGCAATGGCGGAAGCTGTAAGAAGCCAATTAAAGTAGAACAGCAATGAAAGACTTATTGAAGGCATTGCCAATCATCGAAGATTGGGTAAATGCCGTAGATGGCAGAGCGGTTATCATATCTGTCGTAGGGTCAAACGATATAGATCCTACTACCAAGAAGCCCAACCCAGACAACTTCCTTTATGTCAAGGGTAAGAAAGCAGATGTAAATGCAGGATTAGCACATTTAGTTAAAACATTCAAATAGTATCATTATGGAAGTGATTGAAATTCAACAGGCAGAAATGCTTCAAGCTATCAATCGAAGTGAGGTTGATATGCAGGTATCAACAGCAAAGCAGTACCCACGAGAATTGTCGAAGGTGTTAAACCAGATTGCCACTTACGCGACAATGGATGTAGAAACAGCCTCGGAATGCTTCTATGTGCTACGACGAGGTGGGGACAACGGCGGCACAGCCATTGAGGGCTTGTCTGTAAGGATGGCAGAAATCATCGCGGGAGCGTGGGGCAATCTACGCGTACAAACGCGCATCATCGGCAACGATGGAAAAACTATCACAGCACAAGGCGTCTGCCACGACCTTGAAACGAACGTAGCAGTATCGGTAGAGGTGAAGCGTCGTATCACAGACCGCAATGGTCGCACATTCTCCGAGGATATGCAGGTAGTGACGGGTAATGCGGCATCGGCTATTGCTTTCCGTAACGCGGTACTCAAAGTCGTCCCCAAAGCTGTTACTAAGAAGGTCATCGCGGAGGTTAAGCAGGTAGCACTCGGGCAGGCAATAGACCTTGAAACAAGCCGCCGAAATTGCCTTGCCAACTTTGCCAAGGCTGGCGTAACCGAGAAGATGATATTTGAGCTCTTCGAGATTAGCAAGATTGAGGAGATAGACAAAAATCATATCTTCGAATTAAAAGGGCTTTGGAATGCCATCAAAGAGGGAGACACCACAGTACAGGAGGTGTTTGTGAAGCCCATTGAAGAGAGAAGACAAGCTGAGGAACTACGCAATGCCTCAGAGAGCAAGCGTCGTAAAGCTGAAGAAGCAATAAAGCGTCAGACGAAGGCAGACATAGGGGATTTTGCAGTAGGCGCTGATACCGGCGAGGCAACAATGAAATTATAACCTATTTATTCACTTAAACAAATAGCATTATGAAAGATTGAATTGATGAAATTTTCGCAAATATGGATGAGTTCCGCAAGGAGGCAACAGACCACGCTATGAAGAACAACAAAGCAGCTGGTAGACGAGCGCGCAACGCTTCTTTGGAGTTGACTAAGATGTTCAAGGAGTACCGTTGGGTGAGTGTCGAGTGGGACAAAGGCAACAAGTAAATCAACATTGGGGGGGGTGTAACACCCTCCCCTAACAACCGCAACAACGATTATGAGTTATACAATACATAGACCAAAGAGTCGTGAGGCGTGGTTAGACCTCCGCAAGGGTGGCATAGGTTCAAGCGAGGTAGGCACTATACTTGGTCTTAACCCTTACGAGACGCCATACCAACTATGGCGCAAGAAGAAAGGGTTAGATGCTCCAACACCTGAGAATTTCGCAATGCGCGCTGGTCACTATCTTGAAGATGCCGTATCGCTCTTTTATCAAGACGAAACAGGCAACGAGATTATCAAGTCATCTGCAGGCGATTGGCTTATAATCAACAACGAGCGACCATTCTTGCGTGTATCACCTGACCGTACCTGTTGGAAGCGCGGTGTGGCGAAAAAACACGACAACAAGGGTATTGTTGAATGCAAAACAACACAGAAAGAGATCGACGGCGACAGCCTCCCACAGCACTGGTTTTGCCAGTTACAATACCAACTCGGAGTAGCAGAACTTAATTGGGGTGCTATAGCGTGGTTGACTGCAGGCAGAGAGTTCGGTTATCGTGATTTGACATTCGACAAAGACTTCTACGATTGGATGATTGAGGATGTAACACGCTTTTGGGTAGACTGCATACAGGGCAATCAAGAGCCATTGGCAATCAATGTTGAAGATGTCATTCTTAAGAGTCCTCGACACATCACAGGCAAGATGCTCAATGCAGATGAGCAGATTATCGCTGAACTTGCCGAGCTTAAGGAATTGCGCGAGGAGCTTGCAGCACTCGACCAGCGCAAGAAGGCTATTGAGGAGTCTATCAAGATGACTATGGGCGATGCCGAGGCATTGGTGCTGCCTAACACAGATGATGTGTTATGCACTTGGAAAGCCGGCAAAGACCGCACCAAGTTTGACGATAAGCGATTTGCACAGGAGCATCCAGATATGTATGCTCAGTACACTAAAACAACAGCAGGAACAAGAACATTTCTAATCAAATAGCAATTATGGCAAGATATGTAATTCGTTACACCACAAAAGATGGCGACCTAAGTGGTTGCTGGGTGGAAGCAGACAGCAAGGACGAGGCTATCAATGCAGCCTATGACGAGCATTGGG
>JAGCKG010000158.1 GCA_017647625.1 Alistipes sp.
AGTTTTATTTTATCTTTCGGTCGCTTTTGTGTCTATTTCGGCATCTTTCTCATCTTTCCTCGGTTGCTATGCCCGCATAGCGCCCTCGAAAGAGATAAGAAATCTGTTCGAAATATCCAACAAAATCAACTCGACCTAATTTATAGAACCTCCCTAAAAATATAACGCACAAAGGTAATATTTATTTTTCAATTAGTAGTGAGTAATGAGTAATTAGTAATGGTTAAAAGGCGACGGCTATTTACGAACTGAAAAGTGAAAACTGTGATGCGCTTCGCGCGAGAGTTTATAAGAAATAAGAAAGGGGACTAAAGGGGAGAAAAGCGGATAAGCATCATAATTCCCCTTTCTGCGCCTTTCTGCGCCTAATACCAAAGGGACCAAAGAGTCCTAAAGCGGACCAAAGGGGAAAATTTCTCTTTCAAAAAGGCAACGCCTTTTTACAAACTGAAAAGTGAAAAGTGAAAACTGAAAACTGAACTTTGCGATTAAGGCGAGAGCAGAACAAGTTTACTTGTTATGCCGAGCCGTAGCAAAGTCGAGGCATTACGAAGTTTTGCCTCAAAAGTAAGGTGTCTGCGACGCTTTTTTAAACTGAAAAGTGAAATTCCCCTTTCTGCCCTTTTAGGCCCCTTTGGCCCTTTCAGCATAGCTGTCGCTTGGAACAAGCGAAATATCTGCCTACGGGGTCACACAACCTAATTTCTTGTCAGAAGTCGTGAGATGTGGTGCATCGCAAAAGAAACCACTCAGGGATAGTAGTTGACCTACAGCCCTGAGTGGTTTGAACTTTTGGGATGTGCCGCAGATTGCGGCTTATCACAAGAAATTACTTGCCCATATAGCTTTTGATGTAATGGTGGTGGCTACCGTAGCGGTTGAACGCAGCCTCGTCGAGAGCCTCCTGTGCTGATGGGTGAGCTACAGAGATGATAAGGCGTGCGCGCTCCTGAAGGCTCTTGCCATAGAGATCAACAGCACCATTCTCAGTTACGAACCAGTGGATGTGGTTACGTGTAGTAACAACACCTGCACCCTCTGTAAGAGCGTCAGAGATCTTTGATACACCCTTGTTAGTGATAGAAGGCATTGCGATGATAGCCTTACCACCCTTAGAGAGTGATGCACCGTAGATGAAGTCTACCTGACCACCCACACCTGAGTAGAACTTGCGACCAAGAGAGTCAGCACATACCTGACCAGTGATATCTACCTGAAGTGCAGAGTTGATAGCAGTAACCTTATCGTTCTTTGAGATGATAAATGGGTCGTTGGTATAACCTACGTCCATCATAAGTACGCCTGGGTTGTCATCGATGAAGTCGTAAACCTTCTGTGAACCCATAAGGAATGTAGATACCATCTTACCCTTATCGATATTCTTCAAAGCACCGTTGATAACACCCTTCTCTACAAGTGGAAGAACGCCATCAGCGAACATCTCGGTGTGAACACCAAGATTCTTGTGGTTGCCAAGCTGTGCAAGAACAGCGTTAGGAATAGCACCGATACCCATCTGAAGGGTAGCACCATCCTCGATAAGACCTGCGCAGAGGTTACCAATCTTTGTCTCTACCTCATCAGGAGCAGTGAAGTGCGCCTCCTCAAGTGGTTGGTCATCCTCAACGAAGAAGTTAATCTTTGAGCTGTGAATCATAGCGTCACCAAATGAGCGTGGCACATACTTGTTAACAACAGCGATAACATAGTCTGCGCACTCTACAGCAGCCAATGTAGCATCTACAGATGTACCGAGAGATACATAGCCGTGCTTGTCAGGACGTGACACCTGAATCATAGCCACGTTACAAGGTACAGCACCCGAACGGTAAAGTTTCTGTGTCTCAGAGAGGAAGATTGGAATATAATCTGCAAAACCACTCTGTGTAACCTTACGCACGTTGCCACCTACGAAGAAAGAGTCGAGCTGGAATACGCCCTCGAACTCTGGATCTGCGTATGGTGCAGGACCCTCGGTGTGAAGGTGGTGGATGTGTACATCCTTAAACTCGCCAGCGCGACCACGATCGCACATAGCCTTGATAAGGCACTGAGGTGCCGATGCAACAGAACTTAGGTGAATGTGATCACCTGACTTAATACACTTTACAGCCTCCTCGGCAGTAGTAAACTTAATGTTACTCATCTCTTTAAGTTTTTATTTTAGGTATAAAACGTATATTCTTTTATCATAAGTGAGACGGAGCGCAATATTTTACGTCAAATTACTTGCGTTTTACCTCAACCTGCTCGTAACCCTCGATAATATCTCCAACCTTGATATCGTTGTAAGACTCGATGTTAAGACCGCAGTCCTGACCTACAGTAACCTCCTTCACATCGTCCTTGAAACGACGGAGTGAGCCGAGTTTACCTGTGTAGATAACGATACCGTCGCGGATGACGCGGATAGCAGTGTTGCGCTGCATCTTACCCTCGCGAACGATACAACCAGCAACAGTACCAACCTTAGAGATTTTGAAGGTCTCCATAACCTCGGTAGAGCATACAATCTCCTCCTTCATCACTGGCTCAAGCATACCCTCGATAGCATCCTTGATCTCGTTGATAGCGTCGTAGATGATAGAGTAGAGGCGGATATCAATCTGCTCCTTCTCTGCTGCCTTACGCGCTGCTGCCGAAGGACGCACCTGGAAGCCCACGATGATAGCATTTGAGGCTGCTGCAAGCAATACATCCGACTCCGAAATCTGACCAACGGCAGAGTGGATGACATTTACCTGTACGGTCTCCTTAGAAAGCTTGATAAGCGAGCCTGTCATAGCCTCCACAGAGCCGTCCACATCACCCTTAACGATGATGTTAAGTTCCTTGAACGAGCCGATAGCGATACGGCGACCAATCTCGTCGAGGGTAACGTGCTTCTGTGTCATAATACCCTGCATACGCTGTAACTGCTCACGCTTGTTGGCAATCTCGCGTGCCGAGCGGTCGTCGTCCATAACGTTGAAGGTATCACCCGCCTGTGGCGCACCGTTAAGACCAAGCACCTGTACTGGTGTTGAAGGTCCTGCCTCAACGACTTTCTTACCATTCTCGTCGAACATAGCCTTCACACGACCAGTGTATGTACCTGAAAGAAGAACATCTCCTACGCGCAAAGTACCGTTCTGCACCATAATAGTAGCAACATAACCACGACCCTTATCCAACATAGACTCGATGACAGCACCGCTCGCCTTACGATCTGGGTTAGCCTTAAGTTCAAGTACCTCTGCCTCCAAAAGCACCTTCTCAAGGAGTTTGTCGAGGTTGAGACCCTGCTTTGCAGAGACCTCCTGACACTGATACTTACCACCCCAGTCCTCAACGAGGTAGTTCATCTGCGAAAGTTGCTCGCGGATGCGGTCTGCATTAGCCTGTGGCTTATCCATCTTATTGATAGCGAACACCATAGGCACACCTGCTGCAGAGGCGTGGTTGATAGCCTCAACAGTCTGTGGCATCACGCTGTCGTCGGCAGCAACGATGATGATAGCAACATCGGTCATCTTAGCACCACGCGCACGCATCGCTGTAAAAGCCTCGTGACCTGGAGTATCAAGGAAGGTAATCTTCTGACCGTTAAGTTCTACAGAGTAAGCACCGATATGCTGTGTAATACCACCAGCCTCACCAGCGGTAACGTTTGTCTTACGGATATTATCCAAGAGCGAAGTCTTACCGTGGTCTACGTGACCCATTACGGTAACGATAGGTGGGCGTGATACAAGCTCCTCCTCGCTGTCTACGTCGCTCTCGATAGCCTCCTGAATCTCTACAGATACAAACTCTACCTTGAAGCCAAACTCCTCTGCCACAACAACCAAGGCCTCTGCATCGAGACGCTGATTGATAGATACCATAAGACCGAGGTTCATACACGCAGAGATGACCTCCATAGGAGATACGTTCATCATTGTAGCGAGTTCACTTACGGTTACAAACTCTGTAACCTTAAGCACGCTACGCTCCATCTCCTCGCGCTCGATCTCCTCGTTCATTCTCTCACGAACCTCCTCACGCTTCTCCTTACGATATTTTGCACCCTTCGACTTTGTACCCTTGGCAGTTAGACGTGCCAAAGTATCCTTAATCTGCTTTGATACCTCCTCGTCTGATACCTCCTGACGAACTACTGGCTTTGGTGCTGGCTTCTGCTTCTTATTCTTCTTGCCTGCACCCTGCTGGTTCTGCTGACCCTGCTGGTTCTGCTGTGGACGCTGAGCATTGTTATTGTTGTTACCCTTGTTGCCACCCTTCTCCTGCTTGCCACCAACATTCTTGCCCTCCTTGGCTACATTCACCTTCTCCTTCTCCAAACGCTTGCGCTTGTGCTTGCCACCAGGTACCATATTAGAGACATCCATAGTACCCAAAATCTTTGGACCATCAAGTTGCTCTACCTGTGTACGGTATACCGAGTCACGCTTTGGCTC
The DNA here is from genome assembly GCA_017647625.1 of Alistipes sp. GTDB lineage: Bacteria > Bacteroidota > Bacteroidia > Bacteroidales > Rikenellaceae > Alistipes. Next base: position 4,440 of record JAGCKG010000158.1, read on the forward strand.
TGCTTTCTGCTCCGCTACAACAGGCTTTGGCTCTGGGGCTGGTGCTGGTGCTGGCTTTGGTTCTGGTGTTGGTGCTGGTTTAACCTCAGGCTTAGGCTCTGGCTTAACCTCTGGTTTAGGTTCTGCCTTTGGCTTGGCATTGAGGTCAATCTTGCCCAAAATCTTTGGACCACGCACCTCATCCTTGACGCTGATGGTGTTAGACTTAACTACAACCTCCTCCTCGTCATTCTCTTTAGTGTTGTTGATGCTCACTGAACCCTTCTGCTGAATGCGCTCACGCACAGCCTTACGCTCGTTGCCCGACTGACGGTTACGACCAAACTCCTTCTCAAGTGCAGCATATATCTCGTCGCTCACAGGTGATGAGGGCGAGCAGTCGCTCTGCAAGCCCTTGCGCTGGAGAAAGTCGGCAAGCGTGTTAAAACCTACCTTAAACTCCTTCGCAACCTGTATAAGTCTCATTTTCTTACTATTATCCATTCATTAAAATCATTAATCGTTACCACTATTCAAACTCTGCCTTGAGGATAGACATCACCTGCTCTGCCTGCTCAATCTCCAAGTCGGCACGCTGTGCTACCTGCTCAACTGTAAGATCCAACACGCTCTTTGCAGTGTCGCAACCCGCAGTCTTTAGAGCCTCGATAATCCAAGCCTCGATCTCGTCTGCGAACTCTGTTAGAGCAACATCCTCCTCCTCAAACTCGCGATATACATCGATATCGTAGCCTGTAAGCATCTTCGATAGACGGATGTTAAGACCACCCTTACCGATAGCCAACGAAACCTCCTCTGGCTTGAGGTATACAGATGCTGTCATTCTCTCCTCGTCGATGTTGATTGTAGAGATCTTTGCAGGATTCAACGAACGCTGAATCATAAGCGATGTGTTTGCTGTGTAGTTTACAACATCGATGCTCTCGTTGCGCAACTCCTTAACAACAGTGTAGATACGCGAACCCTTCATACCCACGCAAGCACCTACTGGATCGATGCGGTCGTCGTAAGACTCCACAGCCACCTTCGCACGCTCACCTGGGATACGCGCAATCTTCTTGATGGTGATAAGACCATCGAAGATCTCTGGCACCTCCTGCTCAAAGAGACGCTCAAGGAACTGGTTGTCGGTACGAGATAGGATGATGCGTGGCTGGTTGTTGTTCATCTCAACACTCTTAACCACAGCCTTGATAGCGTCACCCTTGCGGTAGAAGTCGTTAGGAATCTGCTCGCCCTTTGGCAAAACGAGGTCGTTGCCCTCGTCGTCGCGTACCAATACCTCCTTCTTCCATACCTGATAAACCTCACCTGTTACAATCTCACCCACCTTCTCAGAGTACTTCTCGAAGAGGGCTGCCTTCTCAAGGTCTAGGATACGTGATGCAAGGTTCTGGCGCAATGACAAGACTGCACGACGACCGAACTTGGTCATATCGATCTGGTCTACATACTCGTCACCTACATCGTACGATGCGTCGATAGCCTTAACCTCAGAGAGTGCAATCTCGGTGTTCTCGTCCTCCAACATCTCGTCCTCAACGACGGTGCGGTTACGCCAAATCTCCAAGTCACCCTTCTCTGGGTTGATGATTACATCGAAATTCTCGTCACTCTCGAACTGCTTCTGCAAAGCGTGACGAAATACATCCTCCAACACTCCGATAAGTGTAGCATTGTCGATGCTCTTTAACTCCTTGAACTCAGCAAAGTTGCTGATAAGATTAATGTACTTCATTTTTCGTTTATATATTTTGTTTTATTTGTTTTCCTTTTTAGGGGTTTTAGAGGTTATTAAGGGTTGTTAAGGGCAAGAAAATAATGAGTAGTGAGTAATTAGTAATTAGTAATGGTTAAAAGTCTGCGACTTTTTAGGGTTTTTCCTTAATTCTCTAAACTCTTTATATTCCTTAGGCCCATTCAGCGTAGCTGTCGCTTGGAACAAGCGAACAGACACGAACCTCTCGGGTTGCACCCAATTTCTTGTCAGAAGTGGTAAGATTTGGCGATTTGTCGCAGACTGAAAAAGCGGAGTTTACTTTCGGTAAATGAGCATTTTTCAGACAAGCAAAGCGTCAAAGATTGCCACTTATCACGAGAAAGACCCAATTTCTTGTCAGAAGGCTGCAGATACAACGCTCGGCAAAATTGACTGCGATGGGCTGTACTTGGGCGTACTGCCCATTGCAGACATATTTTGTTAGCGGCAGTAGATGTCTGCCTTATCACAAGAAATTTTAAATTACTTGAAATCCAAGTACTCCTTTACATACTTAATCTCCTCCCACGCAAAATCCTTTGTAACCTCTACGGTCTGCTTGCGCTTCTTGCCCTCGATAAGTTGTTTCTCCTCGTAGGATATCTGAATACCACTCTCGGTGGCATCGTTGAGTTTGGCAAGGACCTTAACACCATCCTTGAGAAGCACCTCTACAGATGAACCGAGAATCTTCTTGTACTGGCGTAGTTGCTTAAGTTCCGAGCCGATACCTGCTGAAGCCACCATAAGTGAGTAATCCTCAACCTCGCGGTCGAGTTCTGCCTCGATAGCGCGATTTAGTGTAGCGCAGTCCTCAAGACGTACTGCTGTGTCGCTGTCGATAAGGAGTTCGATATCGCCCATAGGAGATACCTTACACTCCACAACAAACATATCGCTACCCGCCAGATGACGCTCAGCAATCTCTATAACACTCTTACTATCAATCATATATACTTAATTAATTATTTTGTCCCACCTATGACAAGCACCACAATCGGCACCTACAAGCACGAAATAAGGGGACTCTCCGTCCCCTTACTCTCTCGCTTTTACGCCACAAAGGTATGTATTTTTTTGCTGTCTGACAAATATTTACGTCACTTTTTCAGCGTTTTTGCAAATTTCTTACTACGTAAGGCACTGAAGTAGTAGCGCAGTAGGCTACTTGTTCAGTTTAGCCCAAGTATCCTTCAAGGTCACAGTACGGTTGAACACAAGGTGCTCAGGTGTTGAGTCTGCATCGACGTTGAAGTAGCCGATACGCTGGAACTGAAGGTAGTCGTATGGCTTTGCATCTGCAAGATACTTCTCAACGTAGCACTCGGTAAGCACCTTCAATGAGTCCTCGTTGATCATCTCCTGCATAGCCTCGAGAGCCTCACAACCCTTCTCCTTACGGATAGTAGCCATCTCATCGCGAGGGTTCTCCACCTTCCATAGACGATCGTAGAGACGCACCTCAGCCTTGATGCAGTGGTCGCAACTTACCCAGTGAAGAGTACCCTTAACCTTGCGGTTGCTACCCGGTAGACCAGTCTTTGTATCTGGGTCGTACTCTGCGTATACGGTGGTGATGTTGCCATTCTCATCCTTATCGCAACCAGTACACTTCACGATATAGGCATTCTTTAGACGCACCTCCTGACCCGGGGTCATACGGAAGTACTTCTTTGGAGCATCCTCCATAAAGTCCTCACGCTCCATCCACAACTCACGGCTGAACTCGATAGTGTGTGTGCCAGACTCTGGGTCCTCTGGGTTGTTGATGGCCTCGAACGACTCCACCTGACCCTCTGGGTAGTTGGTGATTACGAGTTTCACAGGGTCGATAACAGCACTAACACGAGTAGCGCGCTTGTTAAGGTCGTCACGCACAGCACTCTCAAGCAATGCCATATCGTTAAGAGCATCGTATGTGGTGTAACCAATCTTATCTACGAAGTTACGGATAGACTCTGGTGAGTAACCACGACGACGGAAGCCACACAATGTAGGCATACGAGGGTCATCCCAGCCATTTACCAAGCCCTCCTTAACAAGGATAAGCAGGTTACGCTTACTCATAAGCGTGTAGTTAAGGTTGAGCTTGTTGAACTCATACTGACGAGGACGCTCATCAGATGGGTCAACACCCTCCTTAACCCAATCTACGAACAAGTCGTAAAGAGGACGGTGAGGCACGAACTCAAGAGTACACAACGAGTGTGTCACACCCTCGAAGTAGTCGCTCTGACCGTGCGCAAAGTCATACATAGGATATACCTTCCACGCATTGCCAGTACGGTGATGTGGGTGATTTACAACACGATAGATGATAGGATCGCGGAAGTGCATATTCGAACTTGCCATATCAATCTTAGCACGAAGCACCATTCTACCCTCCTCAATCTCGCCACGTGTCATCTGCATAAAGAGGTCGAGGTTCTCCTCGATAGGACGGTTGCGGTATGGGCTGTCGGTACCTGCCTGTGTAGGCGTACCCTTCTGCGCAGCAATCTCCTCCGATGTCTGCTCGTCGACATATGCCTTACCCTGCTTGATAAGACGGATGGCAAAGTCCCATAACTGCTGGAAGTAGTCCGAAGCATAATACTCCTCGCCCCACTCGAAACCGAGCCACTTGATATCCTCCTTAATAGCCTCTACATACTCCACATCCTCCTTTGTAGGGTTTGTATCGTCGAAGCGCAGGTTGCACACTCCACCGTAGCGTTTTGCTACGCCAAAGTCCAAGCATATAGCCTTGGCGTGACCAATGTGGAGGTAGCCGTTAGGCTCTGGCGGGAAGCGTGTCTGCACACGTGTTTTACCCTTTGCTATCGCCTCTTCGATAACCTCTTCCACAAAGTTCAATGACTTCTCCTTAACCTCTGTTGTTTCAATTGCCATAATCTATTCTTTTGTTAATGGAGGCTCTATACATTAGGGCGGGTGATTTTGTAGGATATTTATGAATCAATACAAAAGCGACCGAAATATAAAATAAAACCTCCTATTGTTATACTTATTTTCCTAATTTATCCAACATCACTGACACACAAAGCCACTGACGCGTACCCAAACCTGTACCGTCATCCTCGATGGTAAAACCGATGTCGAGTAGCACGCTGTCGTTTGCAAAACACTCACTGTAACAAAGTGTTATAGCATCGTAATAGTTTGTATGGGGGGGGGCATAGTGTTGCAAGCCGTGATAGAGATCCTTGCCATAACGTCCGTAGTAGACAAATGGCGACTTACCCCAGTATGTCACATTCTGCACCGTAAGTTTGTTATATCTGTATGTCGCATAAAACTCCACACCGTTAGGACACTCCCAAGTGTTCTCGTTCACCCTATCTCTCTGCACCGACTGCACATACTTCAGACCCATATCGAAGTCTTTACCCTTGACACCCACAAATGGCGTTAGCAGGAAGTTATCCACCACATCATCATTCGTAGCATCGTTGTAGTCCTTGGCGTAGTGACCAATCATTATGTCGTAACCAAGATATACCGCTCTCTCGGCATAGCGTGCCGAGGTCATTATAGCAAAGGCCTCTCGCGTAGCGAAGGTGCGCTTGCCGTTGTAGTCCATCGCAAACTCTATGAACGACGCTCCCGATGCCGACTCTTTACGCGCCAACACACCACTCAACGTATTGTGATAGTAGCGATAGTGGCGGTCAAAGAAGAGGTCGCTCTGCAAGCCTCGCATCTCGCTACGGGGAAATATACCCGCCAAGAGTCTTACCTGTGGGGTCTTATAGCCGTAGTAGAAGTGGAGATTGGTATCGCTCACAAAGTCGGTTAGGTGACCAAAGTCGCGTGTGAAGTCGCACGCTACAACGAGTTCGTGACCCTCATCCCAAGCAAGTTGTGCCTTGGGCGTAAGACGCGCGCTAAACAATGTCTCCGACCACTTGTTCTGCATACCCGCATACTCTGTGTTATCGAAGAGGGTCACAAAGTCCACACCGAACTTAAGGTCCTGTGCCGACAAGCCACCCACTCCCCAAAGCAGGGCAACAATAACATATAAAACACTGCGTCTTAACATATGAGATAAAAACATTTCAGCGCAAATTTATCAAAAATATTTTATATTTTATTACATTTGCGACGGAATAATTAAAAAAACTTAAAAAGATGCGTAAACTTCTTAACGAAGAGTTGGGACGCCCCACACTTGACGAGTATGCCGAGAGCAAGAAACTACCCGTGGTAGCCGTACTCGACAATGTACGCTCGGCACAGAACGTAGGCTCGTTCTTCCGCACAGCCGATGCCTTTGGTATTGAGCATATTGCGCTATGTGGCATCAGTTCTACACCCCCAAACCGCGAGATACACAAGACCGCCCTTGGCGCAGAACTAAGCGTGGCGTGGAGTTACTACCCTACAACCCTTGAGTGCATCAATAAACTACGCTCGGAGGGCTACCGCATTATCGCCATCGAGCAGATTGAGGGGTCGACAATGCTCGATAAGTTCGTTGCCGAGAGTGGCGCGAAGTATGCCCTTGTATTTGGCAATGAGGTAGATGGCGTAGACCAAGCCGTAGCCGATATCGTGGATGGCGCAATCGAGATTCCACAAGTAGGCATCAAGCACTCGCTTAATGTTTCAGTCTCTGCGGGTGTTGTTATGTGGGAGATGTTCAGGCAGTTAGGCGAGTAGTACTCTTATCAATTAGTAATTAGTAATCACTAGTGTCTCGTTAATTTTCTTATGCACCATTTGAAATATTTGTAATTCAGTAAGTTATAGCGATATTTTGATTCTGTCGATTTGAAATTTTATCTTTGGTGAAATTTTATAAGTCGCTATGAATCAGGGGAA
>JAGCKG010000159.1 GCA_017647625.1 Alistipes sp.
ATATCGCGGTTGTTATCCACCGCAAGGAGCTTTGGAATGTGGTATCACCTGAACACATACTGCAAGAACAACATCGTTGGTCTACAATGGACAATATATGGCGTATGTAGCAACTTTTCATCCAACTTTTCTACATAATAAGTGTTTGAGTTTAGATTTCAGCCGAGCCATCTGTGAAGCTCGCTCGGAGGTTAGGCGAGTTTGACCGCTTACCTAACCACAATGCCGACAGGCAGAGTGTTTAATTTAAGTGGGTGACAAGGACACCCAAGGTTGTATTTGTTAATAATTACCCCTTGCGCAGGGTCAAGTGCGTAGCGTTCTTTTATGTAGGCTGGGCAGCTACAGTTCACTGCCCAGTACCTGCGGTAGTAGCGCAATGGTAGCGCATCAGTTTCCCATACTGAGGGTTGCGAGTTCGAGCCTCGTCTACCGCTCTGCCCCGAAAGGGGTGCATTTCTTCATTTATTTAAGTTTGGGTTAGTAAATAGTCGGTATCTATACACCGACAAGCCTCAGTCCGCTGTGAAGCCTGCTGAGGGACTTGCCGAGATAGCTCAGTGGAAGAGCGGCAGAACTTACGAAAGTGGGTGCTCTGCAGGTCGGTGGTTCGAGTCCACTTCTCGGCACAAAGCAATGGCGGAAGCTGTAAGAAGCCAATTAAAGTAGAACAGCAATGAAAAACTTATTGAAGGCATTGCCAATCATCGAAGATTGGGTAAATGCCGTAGATGGCAGAGCGGTTATCATATCTGCCGTAGGGTCTAACGATATAGATCCTACTACCAAGAAGCCCAACCCAGACAACTTCCTGTATGTAAAGGGCAAGAAAGCAGATGTAAATGCAGGGTTAGCACATTTAGTTAAAACATTCAAATAGCATTTATTATGTGTAAAGACAACAACACAACCGAGGCACAGGTAGTGCCACAGGTTGAGAGTTACGACCTCACTCCAGCAGGTCAGGCAGCCAAACAATTTGAGGTTGCACAGCGCAAAGCTAAGGCACTCGCTTCGTCAACAATAGTGCCTGATACTTACCGCAACAATATCGGCAACTGCATTATTGCCCTTGAGATGGCAGAGCGTATGGGAACACCACCACTTATGGTTATGCAGAACTTGTATATCGTACACGGCAACCCTGCGTGGTCAAGCAAGTATCTCGTAGGTTGTATCAACGCCAGCAAGCGCTTTACCACATTGCGCTACGAGTTCAAAGGCGAGGAGGGGACACCTCAGTACGGATGTCGCTGTTACGCTTACGAATTGAGCGACAAAGAGCGCAAAGAGCCGTTATATGGCGACTGGATAACAATGGATATGGCTAATAAAGAGGGGTGGACTAAGAAGTCAGGTAGCAAATGGCTCACAATGCCTAATCAGATGCTCCGTTATCGTGCTGCAGCCTTTTGGCAAAGGGTGTATTGCCCAGAGATATCAATGGGCTTGCTAACAGCAGAGGAGGCAGACGACATTGCCGTTGACACCACCAGCACACAGGCTGATGCAGCGCGTGCTAAGGCAGAGGAGATGCGCAAGAGAGCAACAGAGGCTATGGCAAGACAGGCTAAGGTAGATGCCCCAGAAGATGCAGTCGTTGTGAACGCAGAAACAGGCGAGATTGCAATGAATATATAACTTATTTTTCACTTAAACAAATAGCATTATGAAAGACAGAATTGATGAAATTTTCGCAAAGATGGATGAGTTTCGCAAGGAGGCGACAGACCACGCTATGAAGAACAACAAAGCAGCTGGTAGACGAGCACGCAACGCTTCTTTGGAGTAGACTAAGATGTTCAAGGAGTACCGTTGGGTGAGTGTCGAGTGGGACAAAGGCAACAAGTAAATCAACATTGGGAGGGGTAACACCCTCCCCTAACAACCGCAACAACGATTATGAGTTATACAATACATAGACCAAAGAGTCGTGAGGCGTGGTTAGACCTCCGCAAGGGGGGCATAGGCTCAAGCGAAGTAGGCACAATACTCGGTCTCAACCCTTACGAAACGCCATATCAGCTATGGCGCAAGAAGAAGGGGTTAGATGCTCCAACACCTGAGAACTTCGCAATGCGCGCTGGTCACTATCTTGAAGATGCCGTATCGCTCTTTTATCAGGACGAAACAGGCAACGAGATTATCAAGTCATCTGCAGGTGATTGGCTTATAATCAACAACGAGCGACCATTCTTGCGAGTATCACCTGACCGCACCTGCTGGAAGCGTGGTATGGCGCGAAAACACGACAACAAGGGTATAGTAGAGTGCAAGACCACACAGAAAGAGATCGACGGCGACAGTCTCCCACAGCATTGGTTTTGCCAGTTACAATACCAACTCGGAGTAGCAGAACTTAATTGGGGTGCTATAGCGTGGTTGACTGCAGGCAGAGAGTTCGGTTATCGCGACTTGACATTCGACAAAGACTTCTACGATTGGATGATTGAGGAGGTGACACGCTTTTGGGTAGACTGCATACAGGGTAATCAAGAGCCATTGGCAATCAATGTCGAGGATGTAATACTTAAGAATCCACGCCATATAGCAGGCAAGACGCTAACCGCCAATGACGACATTATTGCAGAGCTTGCCGAACTTAAGGAGGTGCGCGAGGAACTTGCAGCACTCGACCAGCGCAAGAAGGCTATTGAGGAGTCTATCAAGATGACTATGGGCGATGCTGAGGCATTGGTGCTGCCTAACACAGATGATGTGTTATGCACTTGGAAAGCAGGCAAAGACCGCACCAAGTTCGACGATAAGCGATTTGCACAGGAGCATCCAGATATGTATGCTCAGTACACTACAACAACAGCAGGGACAAGAACATTTCTAATCAAATAGCAATTATGGCAAGATATGTAATTCGTTACACCACAAAAGATGGCGACCTAAGTGGTTGCTGGGTGGAAGCAGACAGCAAGGACGAGGCTATCAATGCAGCCTATGACGAGCATTGGG
>JAGCKG010000160.1 GCA_017647625.1 Alistipes sp.
CTGGGGAGTATGGGTAGAGTGGGGATTATGGGGAAGCGCGAGCATCATTAAACTACAATGCAATGCAAAGCGCAGAATAGCGACAACGCAGACTAACGCACGACCTCATCCCCACGATCCCCAGAATACCCAGTTTCCCCACAGCGTAGCTGTCGCTTGGCACAAGCGAAACAGACACAGACCCACCCCCAATTTCTTGTCAGAAGGGGTTAGATGTGGCCTCGATAAAGAAATTGCCCCAGATAGGACATACTTGGAGTATTTCCTATTTGGGGCAATGATTGAGAGGTCGCAGATGACCCCTTATCACAAGAAATTATCGTTTGGTTTTGTAGAACGCCTTATACGACCCTCTCGCCATCTTCTGCAACTTATTTTTGATAAGATTTTTGCGGAGAGGCACAAGGTGGTCGGTAAATACAAGACCCTCAATGTGGTCGTACTCGTGCTGGATAACACGGGCAGGTTTGCCTGTGAACTCCTCGTCGTGTTCTACGAAGTTCTCGTCGAGGTAGCGCATACGGATAGAGACTGGTCGACGCACATTCTCGTGTAGACCAGGGAGTGAAAGACATCCCTCCTCGAAGAGTGAGGTCTCCTCTGAACGCTCGTAAATCTCGGCATTGATAAATACCTTACGATAGTCTGCAAGTGTTGGATCATCCTCGCCCCAAGGGGTACAGTCGACAACAAAGAGACGGATATTCTTGCCAATCTGTGGTGCTGCAAGACCTACGCCCTCAGCCTCTGCAAGAGTAATCCACATATCCTCGATAAGCTTCTTAAGCTCTGGGTACTCGGCAGTTATATTCTCCGACTTATTACGCAAAACCTGCGAGCCATATATAACGATTGGATAAATCATCTATAAAATTAGTAATTAGCAATTAGTAATTAGTAATGGGCAATCTACATAAGTCCATTAGTTGACGCCATATAGTCCTGCAATATAATCGCAGCCGACACCTTATCCACAAGCGACTTATCGCGACGCGCCATCTTGCCGATGCCACTCTCGCGAATGGTACGTTGTGCAAGCACCGAGGTGAAACGCTCGTCGTAGGCAACAACCCTCTTATCGGGGTAGGCGTGACGTAGGCGACCCATCAGAGGCTCAATAAAGCGCATAGTCTCGGAGGGTTGACCATTCATCTGGCGTGGGTGACCCACAACGATTGTCGATACCTCCTCCTTTGCGAAGTACTCCGCAAGGTAACGCTCCAACTGCTTGGTATCTACCGTCTCAAGTGGCGAGGCGATGATACCAAGTGGGTCAGTCACAGCAAGACCTGTGCGCTTCGTGCCGTAATCTATGGCTATAAGTCGCGCCACGAACTATGCCTCCTTAATCTTCTTAAACAACTCGCGGAACGATACCTCCTTCTCGATCATAGCGTGTAGATCCTCAATCTTAACACGCTCCTGAGCCATAGTATCGCGGTGACGTACGGTAACCATACCGTCGGTCAAAGTATCGTGGTCGATAGTTACGCAGAATGGAGTACCGATAGCATCCTGACGACGGTAACGCTTACCGATAGAGTCCTTCTCATCGTAAACAACGTTGTAGTCGAACTTCAAGTCGTCGATAATCTTGCGTGCAACCTCTGGAAGACCATCCTTCTTAACAAGTGGCATAACAGCAACCTTTGTAGGTGCAAGGGCTGCAGGGATGCGCAATACTACGCGCTCCTCGCCATTCTCCAACTTCTCCTCGCAGTATGCCGCAGACATAATCTGTAGGAACATACGGTCAACACCGATTGATGTCTCAACAACATATGGCACATAACTCTCACCACGCTCTGGGTCGAAGTACTGAATCTTCTTACCCGAGTACTCCTGATGACGGCCAAGGTCGAAGTCTGTACGAGAGTGGATACCCTCAACCTCCTTGAAGCCGAATGGGAAGTTAAACTCTACGTCGGTAGCAGCATTAGCATAGTGAGCCAACTTATCGTGGTCGTGGAAACGGTAGTTCTGGTCACCGAAGCCAAGGGCGCGGTGCCAAGCCATACGAGTCTCCTTCCACTTGTTCCACCACTCCATCTCGGTGCCTGGCTGTACGAAGAACTGCATCTCCATCTGCTCGAACTCACGCATACGGAAGATAAACTGACGCGCTACAATCTCGTTACGGAACGCCTTACCAATCTGGGCGATACCGAAAGGTAGCTTCATACGACCTGTCTTCTGCACATTGAGGTAGTTCACGAAGATACCCTGCGCAGTCTCTGGACGTAGATATACAGTGTTAGCACCATCTGCTGTAGAACCCATCTGTGTTGAGAACATAAGGTTAAACTGACGTACATCTGTCCAGTTGCGAGTACCAGAGATAGGACATACAATCTCGCAGTCGAGGATGATCTGCTTTAGCTCCTCAAGGTTGTTGTCGTTCAAGGCTGTAGCAAAACGCTCGTGGATAGCATCCATCTTAGCCTTAATCTCCAATACGCGAGGTGATGTAGCAAGATACTGCGCCTCGTCAAACTTATCGCCAAAACGCTTCTTTGCCTTATCTACCTCCTTCTGAATCTTCTCCTCCTGCTTTGCCATCCAGTCCTCAACAAGAACGTCAGCGCGGTAACGCTTCTTTGAGTCCTTGTTGTCGATAAGAGGGTCGTTGAAAGCACCTACGTGACCTGATGCCTCCCAAGTACGAGGGTGCATAAAGATTGCAGCGTCGATACCTACGATGTTCTCGTTGAGCTTAACCATAGAGTCCCACCAATAACGCTTGATGTTATTCTTAAGCTCTACACCATTCTGACCATAATCGTAGACAGCACCAAGACCGTCGTAAATCTCACTTGAAGGGAATATAAAACCATACTCCTTACAGTGAGCAATAAGTTTTTTGAACAATTCTTCCTGTGTCATAATATGATATTTTTGTTACTTATTTCATTTCATAGGCTTAACGCCATACCAATCGGCAAAGGTACGAAAAAACCTGTAAATATCAATCAATTTTGGAAGAATAATGATATTCCTACAGCAAGACCGTTATCTTAGATAACGCTTAGGGAGAGAGGAGGGATGGAATTAGGAATTAGTAAAGAGTAAAGGTTAAAAGTCTGCGACTTTTTGCGCAGAAGATGGGGATGCTGGGGAGTATGGGTAGAGTGGGTATTATGGGGAAGCGCGAGCATCATTAAACTACAATACAATGCAAAGCGCAGAATAGCGACAACGCGGACTAACGCACGACCTCATCCCCACTATCCCCAGAATACCCAGTTTCCCCAGTTTCCCCACAGCGTAGCTGTCGCTTGGAACAAGCGAAACAGACACAAACTCTCAGGGCAGCACTACCCAATTTCTCAGGAGAAGTCGTGAGATGTGGTGCATCGCAAAAGAAACCACTCAGGGATAGTACACATAGTACAGCCCTGAGTGGTTTGATCTTTTGGAATGTGCCGCAGATTGCGGCTTATCGTGAGAAATTACTTTTTTGACTTAGGTGCAAGAATCATATTCATCTTCTTGCCATCAAGCTTTGGCATAAGCTCTACGCGAGCGTACTCCTCAAGGTCGTTGGCGAAGCGGAGAAGAAGAATCTCACCCTGCTCCTTGAAGACGATAGAGCGACCGCGGAAGAAAACGTATGCCTTAACCTTTGCACCCTCCTTAAGGAAGTTCTCAGCGTGCTTGAGTTTGAAGTTGTAGTCGTGGTCGTCGGTCTGTGGACCAAAACGAATCTCCTTGATAACAACCTTAACCTGCTTTGCCTTAATCTCCTTTGCCTTCTTCTTCTGCTGATAGAGGAACTTCTGGTAGTCGGCGATACGACATACAGGTGGCTCTGCCTTTGGAGAGATCTCGATAAGGTCGAGTTCCATCTCATCAGCAAGTCGTAGAGCCTCCTTGATAGGCAATACGAGGTTAGGCTCAACATTGTCGCCTACGACACGCACAGTAGGTGCTGTAATCTCGTCGTTGATACGATTAGGATTGTCCTGCTGTGGGCGACGACCATTGTTCTGATTACGCTGATCACGCTGCTGCTGTTGCTGCTGCTGTGGGTTATTCCCCTGCGCCTGTGGGCGCGGACGGAATGGAAATTGTCCTGCCAAATTAGTTAATTGTTAGTTAGACTTAATTATTTTTATTTCAAATAGTTGCTTACTTATTAGCCTCTATCTCCTTAGCCACAAGGTCGCGCATAAAATCTGCGAACTCGGCAATTGTCATCTGACCCTTGTCGCCATCGCCCTGCGCGCGTACAGATACCTTACGCTCCTCTGCCTCCTTCTCGCCTACGATAAGTAGGTAAGGGATACGCTTAAGCTCGTTATCACGAATCTTACGGCCAATCTTCTCGTTGCGGTCATCAACCTGTGTACGAACATCTACTCGGCTAAGCTCGCGAGCAACCTCGTGTGCATAGTCGTTGTACTTCTCCGAGATTGGGAGTACCACAACCTGATCAGGTGTTAGCCACAATGGGAACTTACCCGCAGTATGCTCCAACAATACTGCCACGAAACGCTCCATAGAGCCGAATGGCGCACGGTGAATCATAATTGGGCGGTGTAGCTTGTCGTCAGAACCCTTGTATGTAAGGTCGAAACGCTCAGGGAGGTTGTAGTCTACCTGGATAGTACCAAGCTGCCAGCTACGACCAAGAGCATCCTTAACCATAAAGTCGAGTTTAGGACCATAGAATGCAGCCTCGCCAAGCTCTACGGTAGTCTTAAGACCCTTCTCCTCGCAAGCCTTAATGATAGCACCCTCTGCCTTCTCCCAGTTCTCATCAGAACCGATATACTTCTCCTTGTTATTAGGATCACGCAATGAAATCTGTGCGGTGTAGTTCTCGAACTTCAAGGTACGGAAGATGTACAATACGATATCTATAACCTTCTCGAACTCCTCCAAAAGCTGGTCTGGACGTACGAAGAGGTGAGCATCATCCTGTGTAAATGAGCGTACACGAGTAAGACCGTGCAACTCACCAGACTGCTCATAACGATATACAGTACCGAACTCCGCCAAACGAACAGGAAGATCCTTGTATGAACGTGGCTTTGAACGATAAATCTCACAGTGGTGAGGACAGTTCATAGGCTTCAAAAGGTACTCCTCACCCTCGAATGGTGTGTGGATAGGCTGGAACGAGTCCTTACCATACTTTGCATAGTGGCCAGATGTCACATACAAATCCTTATTACCGATATGTGGGGTGATAACCTGCTGATAGCCATAGTCCTTCTGAATCTGGCGCAAGAAACGCTCCAAGCGGTCACGCAACTCTGCACCCTTAGGCAACCACAAAGGAAGACCCTGACCTACGCGCTGAGAGAACATAAACAACTCGAGATCCTTACCCAACTTTCTGTGGTCACGCTTCTTTGCCTCCTCCAAGAGTACGAGGTACTCATCGAGCATAGACTTCTTAGGGAACGATACACCATAGATACGGGTAAGCATCTTGTTCTTCTCGTTACCACGCCAGTAAGCACCTGCGATAGAGGTTAGCTTAATAGCCTTGATATAACCTGTATTTGGGATGTGTGGACCACGGCAAAGGTCGGTAAATGCACCATTTGTGTAGAACGAGATTGTGCCATCCTCCAAGTCGCTGATAAGCTCAACCTTGTACTGGTCGCCCTTCTCGGTGAAGGTCTTGAGGGCATCAGCCTTTGATACCTCGGTACGCACCAAAGCCTCCTTGTTGCGTGATAGCTCCACCATCTTCTGCTCGATCTTCTCAAGATCAGCCTCGGTGATAGCCACTGGCGAGTCCACATCGTAATAAAAACCATTGTCGATAGCAGGACCGATACCGAACTTAATACCTGGGTATAGTGCCTCAAGAGCCTCTGCAAGGAGGTGTGATGAGGTGTGCCAGAAGGCGTGCTTACCCTCTGCGTCGTCCCACTTAAAGAATTTGATTGTACAGTCACTGTCAATCGCGCGCATCATATCTACAGTTGCGCCATTTACCTCGGCTGCGAGTGAGTCAGCAGCTAAACGAGGGCTGATGCTCTCTGCCACCTGAAAGGCAGTTGTTCCCTTGGCAAACTCTCTTACTGAACCATCGGGAAAGGTTACTTTAACCATAATTTAATCTACGTTTTTTAATTGTTATCATTTTGAGTGCCTTCGTAGCTCCACAATAACGAGACGGATTACTACTCAGCTGCACTCCTTGTTTGTCCTATTTTGAATGTTTCCAAGCATAGACTGAGCTAACAATAAAGAGAAGGAGATTTCCTGCCCACATACTCCATTCAAGCTCTGTTGTAGGTTTCCAACCATAAACACAATTTACAGAGGCAATACCCATTAGAATATAACCTATGCTACTACGAAGCCAGTTCTTCTTTGGTTTGTCACTCATAGTCGTTACTCTTTATCCTTATTACCTAACATCTTGGCAAGGTTCGAGATACGGCAAATAGCCAATATACCAACCACCGCCATTACACTCCAAATAATCCAATCCAACGCATCTGCAGGCATCCACCAATTGATGCAATATACCACAACCAAACCAAGCAACACTGCACTTATAACAATGCTTACTATAACCCTAATTCGCTGTGACATACTAAATTGAATTTTTACTATATGGTTTTACTAATTAGATATTACTAATTACTAATTACTCACTACTAATTATTTAGTCGTGATGCTCCTGCTCTGGGAGATCTTTAACCGAGATATCGCGACCCTTCTCGCGCTCGAAATGCTCCAATGGGTTGGCATTCCACTCTGCCCACGCTCTGCGACGACGTACAATGTCGATAGCATCGTATAGAGCGTTACGCATAGACTGTTCGTCTGCAATGCCCTTGCCCGCAATATCGTACGCCACACCGTGATCTGGTGAGGTACGCACCGCCGAAAGCGATGCTGTGAAGTTAACGCCATCAGGGGTCAAGGTCTTAAATGGTGCCAAGCCCTGATCGTGATACATCGCAAGGATAGCATCGTAGTTCTTAAACTGTCCCGATGCGAAGAAGCCGTCGGCTGCGAATGGTCCAAAGGCAAGGATATCGCGCTCGAAGCAATCTACAATCGCAGGCTTGATAATATCATTCTCCTCTGCACCGAGCAGACCACCATCGCCCGCGTGAGGGTTTAGTGCCAACACCGCAACCTTTGGGCGCACAACACCGAAGTCCTGCTTCATAGAGTCGTTAATCTGCTCTATGCGGTGAATGATAAGTTCCTGTGATAGTTGCTCTGCCACCTGCGCCACTGGAACGTGAATGGTTGCAAGACCTACACGCATCAAATCGGAAGTCATAATCATAAGAGGCTCGCCACCAAGGTTGCTTGCCAAAAACTCTGTATGACCAGTATAGTTGAAGCTCTCGCTCTGTATCATTTCCTTGTCAATAGGGGCAGTCACAAGGGCATCAATAACACCCGACTTTAAATCCTCTATCGCTCTTTGCAACGCTGCCGCCGCAGCCTCGCCACCTGCCTTGGATGGTCTTCCAGGAGTTATAGACAACTCCTTTGCTCCACACTGCACCAAGTTCATACGACCCTCCTCTGCATCCTCCGCGCGCTCAACAATGTTGAACGCCACACGCTCATACTCCTCCTCATTGAGACCCTTCTGATAGTATGATGCAGCTACTGGCGAGCCATATACCACAGGGGTACAAAACTCTGCAAGACGGCTGTCTGCAAGTATCTTGAGTATTATCTCCCAGCCGATACCGTTAGTATCGCCCTGCGAAATACCTATTTTCAGTATATTGTTCATAAAAGTTACCTATTTGAATTTACAAATATACAAATAATTTCTAAAGATAGAACAGTAATGCGTGAAAATTTAGGCAATTAGTGCTGCAAGAACGGAAATTAGCAAATAGTAATTAGTAAAGAGTAATGATTAAAAGGCGTTGCATATTAGTAAGGGTTGTTAAGGGAGTTTAGGGGTGATTAAGGGTTATTAGGGGGTTGGCATTACTAAACTCCTTAATTTCACTAAATTCCCTTATAAAAAGTCGCAGACTTTTAACACTAACAACTTGCAGGGCAGCACGACCCAATTTCTCAGGAGAAGGGGCATAAATAATTAGTAATTAGTAATTAGTAGAGAGTAATTAGTAATGGTTAAAAGTCTGCGACTTTTTGCGCAGAAGATGGGGATGCTGGGGAGTATGGGTAGAGTGGGGATTATGGGGAAGCGCGAGCATCATTAAACTACAATGCAATGCAAA
>JAGCKG010000161.1 GCA_017647625.1 Alistipes sp.
ATGGTGAATTCACCGTCTTCGACACACTCGATAGGGTCGCTGTGGGAGATGTGCGTACTCGCCTAAGAGATATCCTTGGTGCCTTCTTGTTCAGGGGCGAGGATATCGAAAAGAAGGTCAAGGTTTTGTCTGGTGGTGAGCGTTCACGTCTCGCTATGGCACGCCTAATGCTTGAGCCCTACAACCTTCTCATTCTCGATGAGCCCACCAACCATATGGACATGCGCTCGAAGGATATATTGAAGGATGCTCTGCAGAAGTATGACGGCACGGTGGTAGTTGTATCGCATGACCGAGAGTTCCTCGATGGCCTTGTTGACCGCATCTACGAGTTCCGCGATGGTGGCGTTACGGAGTACCTCGGCGACATCTGGTACTTCTTGGAGAAGCGCAAGGTAGAGTCATTGCAGGAGATTGAGCGCAAGGATAAGCCCGCAGTCGCAGAGAAGAGCACAGCCGACAGCAACACCGGCAAACTTTCGTACGAGCAGAAGAAGGAGCAGGAGAAGCTACTTCGCAAGTTGCGCAAGGCCGTAGAGAGCGTAGAGGAGGAGTTGGCAAAGGTGGAGGCAGAGATTGCAGCCTACGACAAGCGCTTTGCGGAGGCTACAGAGTATAATGCCGACGACTACGCCAAGTACAACGCACTAAAGGAGCAATACGACCACCTTATGCACGAGTGGGAAAAGGCTGTCTACGAATTGGAAATTAGTAGTGAGTAATTAGTAATTAGTAATATATGGAAAACATTATTTTTGGTATTCGTCCCGTTGCCGAGGCTATCGAGGCTCGTCGACAGATTGAGCGTATATACATAAAGAAGGGCGCAGAGGGTCAACTTATGGGTGACCTCAAGGACCTTATGGCGCGCCACCACCTACGCTGGCAGGAGGTACCTATCGAGAAACTCAACCGCCTCACAAAGGGCAACCATCAGGGCGTAGTGGCACAGATTGCCGCTATCGAGTATGTCGAGGTACAGGATATCCTGGATCGCGTACCAGAGGATGAGACTCCTCTTATCGTGGTATTCGATGGTGTTACCGATGTGCGTAACTTTGGCGGTATTGCCCGTTCGGCAGAGTGCGCTGGTGCGCACGGTCTTATCACACCGCTGAAGAACTCTGCACCAGTGAATGGCGACGCTATACGTTCATCGGCTGGCGCATTGCAGAATATCCCAGTTTGCCGTGTAGGCTCTATTCGAAATACTCTCAAGGCGTTGCAGGTGGAGGGCTTCCAGATTGTAGCCGCAACAGAGAAGAGTCGCAAGCTACTCTACGATGCCGACTTCCGCAAGCCTACGGTTATCGTTATGGGTGCCGAGGATAAGGGTATCTCGAAGGAGGTGCTAAAACTTTGCGACGAGCAACTTGCCATTCCACTTATCGGCAAGACCGAGTCATTGAACGTATCTGCCGCAGCAGCGATTATGTTGTTTGAGGTTGTACGTCAGCGCATTCACTAAACTGAAAACTGAAAAGTGAAAAGTGAAAAGTGTGGTGCGCTTCGCGCGAGATTATAAATAAGCATCGCAGACATCCTACCTTTCAGTTTTCAGTTGTACATATTATGGCAATAGTAAAACATCCAACATTGGGAGTTATAGAGTGTGTACGTTCTCTGCGTACACGCTCTATTCGTCTATCCGTACACCCAAACAAAAATATACGCCTTACATACCCCTTCTTTGTGCGTCAAAAGGATGCCATCGCCTTTGCTGAAAGCAAATCGGAGTGGATACTCAAAACACGCAAACGCCTCGAGGAGCGACGCATAACAATACCTACAATTAATAGAGCAACGGCAAAAGACCTTCTTAATGAAGCGCGCAATTACCTACCTACGACTTTAGCGCGCCTGGCAAAGGAGCATAACTTCCACTACACATCGCTACGCATAACCTCGGCACGCACACGCTGGGGGTCGTGCAGTGGCAAGAATGGCATTGCTCTCTCTATATTTATAATGATACTCCCCGAACATCTGCGCGAGTTTATCATCCTCCACGAACTCTGTCACACACGCTTTCACGACCACTCAGCAGAGTTTCACGCGCTTTTAGACTCTCTTGTAGGGGGCAAAGAAAAGACTCTCAACAAAGAGTTGAGAGCCTACGTTATTCCTCGTATTCTTGAGTGATCTGCTCGATGTGAACGAAGATATCATCAGCGAACTCAATCGCGGGTTGTTCCCTAAATAGCCCAAACACCGCAGAGCCAGAGCCTGACATCGAGGCGTACAAAGCCCCTGCATCCAACAACTTATCCTTGATAGCCTTAATTTCGGGATGTACAGCGAAAATATGAGGTTCAAAGTCGTTCTTCACACTACCCTGCCACTCCTCTATTGGGCGTTTTAGCAACTCAGCAAGTGGCGTCGCTGGCACAGCAGGCGTAACACCACGATAAGCCTCTGCCGTAGATACACCCACCGAAGGCTTTGCAATCATAAGCCATAGACCCACCAAGTTGATATCTATGGGGGTCATTATCTCACCTCTACCAGTACATAGCATCGGGCGGTTGTAGACAAAGAATGGCGTGTCGCTACCGAGTTCGGATGCCAAGGCAGAGAGTTCTGCCTTATCCAAACGCAGATTGTATATATCATTTATACCTCGTATGACTGCTGTAGCATCCGACGAGCCACCACCTAAACCAGCACCAAAAGGTACACACTTTTCAAGAGTGATACCAGCACCATATATCTTGTATCGCTCCTCCATAAGTCTTGCCGCACGAACACATAAATTATCCTCCACAGGGCAATCAACATCGTTACCTATAGATCTGTACTTGATGCCTTTTTCAACGTCTACCTCTACAATATCCATCAATCTCACCACTGGCAACATCACAGTCTCCAATTCGTGATAGCCATCCTCGCGCTTACGCACGACGTTAAGTCCGAGATTGATTTTACAATTTGCACCGTACATCATAACATTCAAGGGATGTTCTATAAATTAGTATAAAAGTTTTCGTTGTTTGGGAAATTCTATTTCGGTTGCTTTTGTGCCTATTTCGACATCTTCCTTATCTTTACTCGGTTACAATGCTCGCATTGCGCCCTCATAAGAGATAATGAA
>JAGCKG010000162.1 GCA_017647625.1 Alistipes sp.
TATGGCGAACATCTACTCAAGGAGTACCCCGACAAGATAGTCGCTGTGGTTGAGGCGTACAAGACCGCCCACGTGGGTGCTATCCTTATGCCCGATATGGTGTGGCTCGCCACCGACTCACTGCAGGGCCTTACCGCAGAACGCCTCGCACCGCTAAAGGGTCGTATGGTACTCTTCTACCCCGACGAGGGCAAGGGTTTTCAACTATGGAGCCAACGCCTACCGCAAATATCCCAAGAGGTAGGTTTCACCTATCGCATCTCGACCTTTATGGAGGGCAAGGAGCAGGGTGCAGATATCGCCGATATCCCAACCCCAGAGGAGGAAGCACCGTTTTAAAAGGCAAATTGCCTTTTAAAAAAGTGAAAGGTGAAAACTGAAAACTGAAAAGTGTGGTGCCTACGGCGTGTGTTTGAACTGAAAACTGAAAAGTGAAAAGTGAAAAGTGTGGTGCCTACGGCGTGTGTTTATAAACTGAAAACTGAAAACTGAAAAGTGTGGTGTCTGCGACGCATAAGTTTTATAAAAAGGCGTTGCCTTTTTTGGGGCTTTTGGCTGGGGATTGTGGGTAGTATGAGTATTATGGGTAGTCTGGGGAAAGCCCCAGTATCCCCAGTTTACTCATTATCCCCAGTCTCCTCACTCAACCTCTCGCGCGAAGCGCACCATACTTTTCACTTTTCACTTTATATTAATCTCGCGCGAAGCGCACCTTACTTTTCAGTTTTCAGTTTTCAGTTTTCACTTTGTAAAAAGCCAACGGCTTTTACTCATTACTAATTATCGAATTGTAGTCTCTGAGCAGTTGTTCCTTGAGGTCGCCTATCGAGGCGAAGCGTTTCTCGTCGCGGAGTTTCTCCAAGAGGCAGATGCGCAGGCGTTTGCCGTAGAGGTCGCCACTGAAGTCTATAACGTGGGTTTCAAGGAGCAGTTCTTTACCTCCCACAGAGGGGCGTATGCCCACATTCGACATTGCGCGGTACTTGACACCGTCGATATCCACCTCCGAGCGGTAGACACCGCGTGCTATATCCTCGTAGCCCTGCAACGACATATTAGCCGTAGGAAAGCCCAAGGCGCGACCTATCTTCTTGCCGTGTATAACCTCGCCATCGATACAAATCATACTATTCGGTCATTTGGTGGGTTAACTTACGCACTAAACTATACTCCGAGAAGAACTCGCGGGCAAAGACACGCAACACAGTATACAGAGGTATCGCAAAGAGCATACCCCATATACCACCTATATATCCCGCGATAAGGATACATAGGAACACCTCCAAGGGGTGTGCCTGCACTCTATCGGAGTAGATGGTAGGCTGGATGATAAAGTCATCCACGACCTTAACTATAGCCACCGTAGAGCATAGCACCACCGCAGTATGTAGGATATCGCCATTTATAGGCGAGAGCAGTGCTATACACAACGAGAGCAGTGTGCCGATAACAGGACCTGCATATGGGATGACGTTCATAACGCCAATGATAAGACCTATGACCATAGCGTCGCCACCCTGCATACCGAAGAGGAACATAACCAACGATATCACCGCCGTAAGGGTAAGACTCTCGACCATAAGACCACCAAAATAGCGCGATAGAAGCGTGGTAATAGAGTCCAGAGCGTTGTATATATTGCTACGGAAACGGTCGGGGAAGAAGAGTGCCACAAGGCGGTAGAATAGACCCTCCTCCTTCATAAAGTAGTAGGTAATAAAGGAGATGGAGAAGAAGGATATAGCCATCGACTTAAGCACCGAGATAAGGTTTGAGAATGTCTCCACCACGTCTATATCCACAAGGCTCATCATAAAGCCCTTGAAGGTCTCGCCAATGTCGGTAATCTCAACGGCAAAGAGGCGTTCGAGCATCGTCTCGACGTGTCGCAACGAACTCTCCACCGTAGCCGTAACACTCGCCCAGTCCATAGATGCCAACTCCTGCACCTTGCCACTTATAAGGGGTATAAAGAGCCAGCATAGCGCACCCACCACGAGCCACATAACGAGCAGTGTCAGTGCCGATGCCACAGCGCGCGAGATGCTGTGATTACCTATATTAATGCGCGTTAGGCGCACCACAAGAGGGTGTCCCACGAGCGATAGTATCGCCGCGATGATGATGTACAGCACCACCTCGAAGAGATACCACATCGTAGCACACACAACACCCACAGCAAGGAGCGTGAGCAAACCCTTAATTAACCTTTCTGCGCTTATGGTCATCCTACAATCCTCTACTTCTTAATACGAGCAATAGGTGTCTGCGAGCCGATAACCGGGTCACCAATCTCGACATACAACTCCGAGTCTTTAGGGATAAAGATATCCACGCGCGAACCGAACTTGATAAAGCCGAGAGTGCTATTCTGCTCGGCAGGCGTACCCGGCTTAACGTAGTTTACGATACGACGTGCCACGAAGCCCGCAATCTGACGGATAAGCACCTTGCGCTCATCGTTAAGGCGTACTACGGTTGTGGTACGCTCATTCTCGGTTGAAGACTTCGGATGCCAAGCCACAAGGAAGCGTCCGTGGTGGTGCTTGAAGTACTCCACAGTACCTGCCACAGGCATCCAGTTGACGTGGACATTTGTAACCGACATAAAGATAGATATCTGCAACATATCCTGCTTTAGACACTCATCCTCATATACGACCTCGGTAACCACCACACGACCATCGCAAGGCGAGAACACCAACGACTCATCGTGAATCTGCACACGGCGTGGCTCGCGGAAGAAGGCGGTTACGAAGAACCAAAATACGAGCAGGAAGCCAGCCATAAACCACAACACCGCATTAGGTGTGTCAAGAAGCAGATATACCAACGACCATATTCCCAAGCACAACAAGCCTGTGATGCCGATTATAATGTATCCCTCTTTGTTAATCTTCATAGTTATTAGGTTTTTAGGTTAGTAATCAGTTATGATATGCACACCATCTGTGCCAAAAGCAGATATAGGAAGGCAAATGGCGCAGCGAGGATAAAGGCATCGAATCTGTCGAGGATGCCACCGTGACCAGGGAGGATATTTCCCGAGTCCTTAACTCCCGCATCGCGCTTGAACATAGACTCCACCAAGTCGCCCACAACGCTCGCGAGCGACACCACAAGTGCCAAACCTATCCATACGCCACAACTCTCGTTTAGGATGCTCGATGCCAAAGCACCCACAGCCAACGAACCGAGAACGCCTCCGATGAAGCCCTCCCACGACTTTTTGGGCGACAGACGCTCGCACATCTTATGGCGACCCATAGTCACACCCGCAAGGTAGGCAAAGACATCGTTACCCCACACAAGGAAGAGGTAGAAGAGGAAGTATAACGCCTTCCACTCCTTATCTTCAGTAAGGAACAATGGCACTACCGCCATCAACGCCATAGGAAACGCCACATATATAGCACCCGCAAGCGTAGTAGCCACATTGGCTATTGGCGTAGCGCGGTTGCGGAACACCTCCGCGAAGAATATCATACCAAGCATTAGGACGATGGACGTTGCCGACACTTTCGCCACTAACACCATATCGCACGAAGCATCACAAGCCAAGTAGATGCCTATAGACGCACCCACCAAGAAGATGAGCAGTGACAGCACAATGCCCAAACCTCGCTGTGGCTCGTAGCCCTTGACCTTCGAGAGCGTGTAGAACTCCCACACACCACCAACGGTGATAAGGAGTAGTAGCGCAAGGTAGCCGTAGTAACCTACCCACATTGCCAACAATATCACAAGTAGCAACACCGCGCCACTGAGTGTTCTAACAATGAAATTTCTCAACTTATCAGACATAGTCCACCATTTTTTAGGTTACTCCGCACTGCCATTAGCCACATCCTCAACAACTTCAGCCTCCACAACAGACTCTGTCTCGGCATCCTTAGCCAACTGCTGTGCGCTCTTACCCATAATCTCCTCGATATCCTCTGTAAAGATAGTCTCCTTCTTTAGCAATACATCTGCAAGAGCCTCGATGCGCTCACGATCGGCAAGCACTATATCGCGTGCCATATCCACAGCCTCATCCACGATGCGACGTACCTCTGAATCGATAAGTTCTGCTGTGCGCTCCGAGAATGGCTTTGTAAACATATCACGATTGCCCGTAGCATCGTAGAAACTTACATTGCCCACCTTTGGACTCATACCGTAGTATGCCACCATAGCATATGCCGTCTTGGATGTACGCTCAAGGTCGTTTATAGCACCTGTGCTGGTCACATCCAACAACTCCTGCTCGGCAACACGTCCTGCTACCAAGCCCGCCAACTTATGCATAAAATGCTCCACGTTGTGGTTTACGCGCTCCTCGGGCAGATACCACGTTGCACCCAACGAGCGACCTCGAGGGATGATAGTAATCTTGAGTACGGGGTCGCAGTGCTGCAAACGCCACATAACGGTCGCGTGTCCCGCCTCGTGGATAGCCGTCGAGCGACGCTCCTCAGCCGTCATAGGCATATTTCTGCGCTCCAAACCGCCCACAATACGGTCTATAGCCGCAAGGAAGTCCTCCTGCTCAACGACACTCTTATCGTGACGCGCAGCGATAAGTGCCGCCTCGTTACATACGTTGGCAATATCTGCGCCCGCGAAACCCGGTGTCTGCTTTGCAAGGAACTCGCGGTCTAACTTATCATCGAGTTTTAGTTTGCGAAGATGCACATCGAAAATCTCCTTACGCTCCTTGACATCAGGCAAACCCACCTCAATCTGACGGTCGAAACGACCAGCACGCATAAGTGCCTTATCGAGGATATCTACGCGGTTTGTCGCTGCAAGCACGATAACACCCGCATTTGTCTGGAAACCATCCATCTCGGTGAGCAACTGGTTAAGGGTATTCTCGCGCTCATCGTTACCCGAGAAGCCCGAGTTCTTACCACGCGCACGACCGATAGCATCAATCTCATCGATAAAGACAATACAAGGAGCAACCTTCTTTGCCTGCTCGAAGAGGTCACGCACACGCGAAGCACCCACACCCACGAACATCTCCACAAAGTCGGAACCCGAAATCGAGAGGAATGGTACGTTAGCCTCGCCCGCCACAGCCTTGGCAAGCAATGTCTTACCCGTTCCTGGAGGGCCTGCAAGCAACGCACCCTTTGGAATCTTCGCACCGAGAGCCTTATACTTGTCTGCCTTCTTGAGGAAGTCTACAATCTCCATAATCTCGACCTTCGCCTCCTCCAAGCCAGCGACATCCTTAAACGTCACGCGCTCCTTGTTGTTCTTATCCGACATCTGGGCGCGAGCCTTACCCACGTTCATAATGCCACCGCCAGCACCACCGCCAGCGTTGCGTGCCATAGAGCGCATAATAAATATCCACACGAAGATAATCAACACCCAAGGCAGGAAGTCGATAAGGTAACCACCCCAACCCTTATCCGAGCGTGAGTACTTAACCACAACCTCCTGAACATCGGCATTCTGCTCCTTGGCCACAGCCTCCGCCTTGGCAATACGCTCTGCGAAGTACTGCACATCGCCACCAGTGTTGTATTTTATCTGTACGCCAGTTGCGGGGAGTAGTCTAAAACGCTCATCACCCTCCAACTGCGCCTTTGCATCCTTAACAAGATATACACTCGCCTTCTCCTTATCCTGCACCTCGATGCGCTCCACAAGACCACGCTCGACAAGTTCGTCGACCATATTCCAGTCACCCTCCAAAGGTGGCATCTCCGAAGAGCCAAACATCGAGTAGCCGACAATCACGACGACCACCAAAGCCCAAAACCACATAAAGTTGAAACGTGGTTGCATCGCGGGCTTACCCTTATTTACAGCCATATCCTCTCTACTACGCCTCTAAAACTTACTCACCAAACTCATACTTCTTCATAGGCGCATCTGCCCACAACTCCTCCAAGCGGTAGTACTCGCGAAGGTCGGTCTGGAAGATATGCACGATAACATCCGAGTAGTCCATAGCCACCCAGAAGGCATTCTGACGACCCTCCACACGCACTGGCCACTCGCCCATAACCTCAAACACCTTCTCCTCGATGCTGTTCGAGATAGCATCCACCTGTGTTGTAGAGTCGGCATTACATACCACAAAATTAGAACAGATAGCACCATCAAAGCCCGATAGGTCGAGCGACACAATACCCTGTCCCTTCTTGTCGTCTATAGCCTCAACTATCGTGTTAATCAACTTTTCCAAATTCTCCATAATATCCTATTTTCAATTAAATTTCTTTACGGTGAAAGCGCACACCCTCACACACGCGCAGCGTACACTATAATACAATATCCTTGCAAAGATATGATTTTTTTCCATAATAACGAAGCCTCCACCAAAAAAAGTGTGTCAACCCCTGCATTTAACTCTTTTTAGCGACTAAAATACCAGCCGATATCCATACGTCTTATAGTTAAATTTTCTCCTGATTTACGCATTTTAAAATCGTACTTCTCAAAGCCTCAACGATGGACTGCTTGACATAGGTACGACTAACTGCCAACGCCACACGACGCGAGGTTGCACCCTTGGCGATACTCTTCACGCGACCGCGACGCTCAACAGGGATAAACTCCAACGCCATCTCTGGAATAATGGTCATACAAGAGGTACAATCGACCATTCGCATAAGGGTATCAAGAGAGCCTGACTCGAAGTAGAAATGCGATGGAATATCGTTTGCCGCCTGACATAGTTCGAATATCTGGTCACGCATACAGTTACCTCTACTCAACAGGATAAGGTCTTTGAAATCAATATCTTCTATACGAATATTTGAACGCTCTGCAAGAGGGTGCGAAGGTGAGATATAGGCATAGAAATGGTCACTGAACAGGTCGTGTTCCGTAATGCCCTCGCCACACGTTCCCGATGCCACCAACGCAGCATCTATGCGGTCGTGCTTCAACGCCTCGATAATATCTGCCGTCACCATCTCGTGAATCTCAAGTTCCACCTTTGGATACTCCTTGATGAAGGTAGGGATAAACTTATGTAGCAGATATGGAGCGATGGTTGGGATAACGCCCAAGCGCATCTTTCCTGCCGTCTCGCCACGCATCTCCGCCACCGACTCACGAATATAGTTATACGAACGTAAGGTCTGTCGTGCCTGCTCCAAGACCACCTCGCCCACAGCCGTAGGGATGATAGGTTTCTTCGTTCTATCCAACAGCACCACACCAAGTTCCTCCTCCAACGCCTTAATCTGCATAGATAGAGATGGTTGCGTTACGAAACAATGCTCTGCAGCGACAGAAAAACTACCGCAATTCGCCACCGCCATAAGATATTCCAACTGAATAATTGTCATACGGGATGTTCTGTAAATTAGTAAATTATGTTTGGTATAACTTGGAAGATTGTTTATCTAAATTCGGCATCAAACCTAATCCATAAGACCTCCTTGTCACACCTTTTATTATAAGTTATTTAAGTTTGCTATGGACAAAGTTATAATAAAAATTTATATTTCGCAATAATATATAGTATATTCGCTAAAAATTTGTTAATTTTGTCGCTCGCGAAAATAATAGATAGAGTAACAATAGAAAAACGATAAAAATGAAAAAGATAATCCTTACAGGCGACCGTCCTACGGGCAAACTACACCTCGGACACTTTGTTGGCTCTTTGAGCCGTCGCGTAGAGTTGCAGAACTCTGGCGAGTTTGACAAGATATTTATTATGATTGCCGATGCTCAGGCTCTAACCGACAATGCCGACAACCCAGACAAGGTGCGCGAGAACATCATCGAGGTGGCCCTCGACTACCTATCGTGTGGTATCGACCCAGAGAAGTCTACAATCTTCATCCAGTCGTACGTTGCCGAACTATGCGAGTTGGCATTCTACTATATGAATCTCGTTACGGTACAGCGTCTACAGCGCAACCCTACCGTAAAGGCGGAGATTCAGATGCGTGGCTTTGCCGAGAACAACAACGAGGAGGAGAATCAACAGCGTAAGGGTACGCCAGTAGGTTTCTTCACCTACCCTATCTCGCAGGCATCCGATATCACAGCATTCAAGGCTACGACCGTACCTGTAGGTGCAGATCAGGAACCTATGATTGAGCAGACACGCGAGATTGTACACAAGTTCAACTCGGTATATGGCGAGACCCTTGTAGAGCCACAGATTATGCTACCTACCAACTCTGCGTGCCTACGTCTTCCGGGTACTGACGGCAAGGCAAAGATGTCGAAGTCGCTTGGCAACTGCATCTACCTATCGGATAGTGCCGAGGATGTGAAGAAGAAGGTTATGAGTATGTACACCGACCCCGACCACCTCAAGGTCAGCGACCCAGGTAAGGTTGAGGGCAACTGTGTATTCACCTACCTCGACGCCTTCTCTCGCGACGAGCATTTTGCCAAGTACTGCCCAGAGTACGAAAACCTTGAGGCTATGAAGGAGCATTATCGTCGTGGTGGCTTGGGTGATGTTAAGTGTAAGAAGTTGCTTATCGCCGTACTCGAGGAGTTGTTAGAGCCTATTCGTGAGCGCAGAAAGCACTACGAACAGCATATCGAGGAGGTATACGAGATTTTGCGTCGTGGCTCCGAGGAGGCTCGTGCCACTGCAGCAGAGACCCTTGCCGATGTACGTCGTGCTATGCGTATCAACTACTTCGAGGATAGCGAACTTATCGCACGTCAGGCTGCCGAGTACAGAAAATAGTCTACACGCTCAATGATAAAGTTAGAAAAGAACATAAAGGAGAAGATATATCAGGTCTACCTAACCCTCACACATCGTCTTACCAACACACAGACGATGGCAATACTCGCCATCTTGGTTGGTCTCTGCGCGGGCTTGGGAGCATATATCTTCAACAACCTGTTACACACCATCACCCACCTGCTCACATCGTGGACACCCGAGGATCAGGCGCAGTGGCTATACCTTATCTACCCTGCTATC
Organism: Alistipes sp.; assembly: GCA_017647625.1. Taxonomy (GTDB): domain Bacteria; phylum Bacteroidota; class Bacteroidia; order Bacteroidales; family Rikenellaceae; genus Alistipes. Next base: position 8,912 of record JAGCKG010000162.1, read on the forward strand.
GGTATCATCCTCGCCACGCTCTTTGTGAAGTACGTCGTCAAGGATGGCATCTCGGAGGGTGTTACGCGCGTGCTGTACGCTATGTCGCGTGGTGACTCGCGCATCAAGGGTCACAACTGCTGGACCTCCATCGTGGGTGGTGCTACCACCATCGGCTTTGGTGGTTCTGTAGGTCCAGAGGCACCTATCGTGCTTACGGGTGCTGCCATAGGCTCGAATATCGGTAAACTCGCCCGCCTCAACTACAAGAACATCACACTACTACTATGTTGCGGTGCTGGTGCTGCGGTGGCTGCGGTCTTTAAAGCACCGATTACGGGTGTTGTCTTCGTGCTTGAGATTTTGATGCTCGACATCACCTCGAAGTCTATCATTCCGCTGTTGATGGCATCTATGACCGCCACCATCACATCGTTGGTGTTGCACGGTTTCTCACCTATCTATGCCGTATCACTCACCGAGAGCGATATGTTTCAGGTGGCCCACCTACCGCTCTTCATCCTCTTGGGATGCTTCTGCGGTGTTATGGCATACTACTTTACGTCGGTAAACTCAAAGGTCGGAGGCTTCTACAAGTCTATCACCGAGCAGTGGCGTAAGTGGCTCTATGCGGGTCTTACGCTCGGTATCTTGATTTTCATCTTCCCACCGCTCTATGGCGAGGGTCACAACAGTTTTAGTTCGCTTATGGCTGGTGAGACCACCTCGTTGTTCGACAATACGCTCTTCTACTCGTTGAACGAGGCGGACTGGTTTTTGATTATCTACCTTATCGCGATTATGCTCTTTAAGGTTGTCGCTATGGCTACTACCAACGCTGCTGGCGGTGTAGGTGGTACCTTCGCCCCATCCCTCTTTGTTGGAGCATTCGCGGGTGCTACACTGGCGGTTATCTGTCGCACCACCTTCGGTTGGGATATATCCATCACCTCCTTCACCCTTGCGGGTATGGCGGGCGTGATGTCGGGTGTTATGAAGGCCCCACTTACAGCGATATTCCTTATTGCCGAGTTGTCGAATGGCTACGGTCTCTTTATCCCGCTTATGATCGTGTCGTGCATATCGTTTGCCGTAAACTTCGGTCTCGACCGCGACTCTATCTACACCAAGCAGTTACGTATGCGTGGCGAGTTGCTCACACACGATAAGGACTCGTCGGCATTCGTATTCCTACGCCTTGACCAACTTATGGAGACCGACTTTATCCGTCTGCGCGAGTCTATCACCCTCGGTGACGTGGTAAACATCATCTCCAACGCCCGCAGAAACATCTTCCCAGTGGTGGACAATCAGGATAAACTTATCGGCATTGTGCAACTCGACGACCTGCGCCACGATATGTTCAACCGCGAGAAGTGGGGCAAGTCGATTATGCACTATATGATACAGCCACCAGATAAGATTCTCGAACACGAGATGATTCAGAGCATTATGCCTCGCTTCGAGCAAAGCAACACTTGGATGCTCCCCGTTGTGGACAAGCAAAACCACTACTTGGGCTTTATCTCCAAATCGCGAATACTTAACTCTTACCGCGAAGCACTTGTGAATGTTTCGCAGGCAGACTAAAAACAATTAGTAATTAGTAATTAGTAATTAGTAATCAATGGGTTATGAAAGAGAATGTTTTGGCGGATAAGAGTAAGTCCTTTGCGATAAAAATAGTGCGATTGTATAAGTTCTTGAATGAAGTACAACTTGAGCATATACTCTCCAAGCAATTGCTTAAAAGTGGAACAAGTATCGGGGCAAATGCAAAGGAAGGGGCGTATGCTCAAACAAAAGCAGATCTAATCTCCAAATTGTTTATTGCACAAAAGGAGTGTGCTGAAACAGAGTATTGGTTAGAGTTACTTTACGAGAGTGGGTACATTCCTACCGACAAGTTTGAAGATATGTATAAAGATTGCCAAGAGTTGATGCGAATACTTGTAGCTTCTACAAAGACACTACAAGGTAAAAACTCAACAGACAATATAGAACAACTTGAAGAATAGTTAATAATAAAATATAAACAACAATCCGACAGAAATAACAAGTATAGAGGAATTACTGATTGTCGTCAACAAGAAATTTTTACTAATTACTAATTTCTAATTACTAATTATTTTGTGGAATTACTGATTGCCGTCAAGAAAAAAATCATTACTAATTACTAATTACTCATTACTAATTATTTTGTCGGTAAGATTAAACGAAAATTATGGCTTTACAATGTGGAATCGTTGGACTACCAAATGTTGGTAAGTCTACCCTATTTAACTGTTTGTCGAACGCTCGTGCGCAGGCGGCAAACTTCCCTTTCTGTACTATCGAGCCTAACGTAGGCGTTATCACCGTACCCGATGAGCGTCTTACAAAACTTGTGGAGATAGACAACCCAAAGCGCGTGGTTCCTACGACCATCGAGATTGTCGACATCGCAGGTCTTGTAAAGGGTGCATCCAAGGGCGAGGGTCTTGGTAATAAGTTCCTCGCAAACATCCGTAACACCAACGCCATCATCCACGTGTTACGTTGTTTCGAGAACGAGAACATCACCCACGTTGATGGCACTGTAGACCCAGTACGCGATAAGGGTATCATCGACACCGAACTTCAACTCAAGGACCTTGAGACCATCGAAAACCGCATTGGCAAGTGCCAGAAGCAGGCTACTGCAGGCGATAAGATTGCAAAGCGTCAGTACGACATCTTGTGTCGCTATAAGGAGGCGTTGGAGCAGGGTCTCTCGGCTCGTACCGTAGAACTCTCTGCCGAGGAGCGCAAGACGGTATGGGACTTGAATCTTCTTACCGACAAACCAGTACTCTATGTATGTAATGTAGATGAGGGTTCAGCAGTTAAGGGTAACGCCCACACCGAGGCTGTGCGTGCAGCCATCGCCAACGAGCACGCCGAGATGCTTATCGTGGCAGCGAGTGCCGAGGCAGATATTGCCGAGTTGGAGAGTTGGGAGGAGCGTCAGATGTTCTTGCAGGATATGGGTCTTGAGGAGTCGGGCGTTAGCCGTCTTATCAAGGCTGCATACCGTCTGCTCGATTTGCAGACATTCTTCACTACAGGTGCTGACGAGAGCCGTGCGTGGACCTTCCGTCGCGGTATGAAAGCACCAGAGACTGCGGGTATCATCCACTCCGACTTCGAGCGTGGTTTCATCCGTGCCGAGGTTATCAAGTATGCCGACTATGTAGAACTTGGCTCGGAGCGTGCTTGTCGTGAGGTAGGTAAGATTGGCGTCGAGGGCAAGGAGTATGTTGTCGAGGATGGCGATATTATGCACTTCCTCTTCAATGTATAACCACCCAACCACCCCAACTATTACTAATTACTAATTACTAATTGATTATTGATTATGGGTAACCTTTGGAAATATATCATCATAGCATCATCCGTGGTGCTATCCTCTATAGTCTTGTCTGCAGCCGTTACACAGCGTTACCGCACCAATACTGGCACTATCACCGTTACAGGTCTTGGCGAGACACAGTTTACCTCCGACCTTATCAGCATCGATGGTAATATCGAGGTTGAGAACTACGATGCTGCCGAGGGCTACCGCTCGTTGGAGCAGAGTCGCGAGAGTGTCATCAACTTCCTAACCTCTAAAGGTGTGGCACGCGAGGCTATAAGTTTCGATATGCCAAACTCATACAAACTATCAGAGTCGGTATACGAGAATGGCGACTACATTGGCTCACGCTTTGCGGGTTACAAACTAACACAAGGTTTTAACATCGAGTCGAACGATGTAGACACCGTAGAGAGTGCTGCACGCGAACTACCATCGCTTCTTGCTCGCGGTATCAGCATCGAGGTTAACAACCCTATGTACTACTACACCGAACTTGAGAGCGTTAAACTCAACCTCCTTGCCGAGGCGGCAGCAGACGCTCGTGAGCGCGCGAAGAAGATTGCAGAGAACTCGGAGGCAGAACTTGGCGACCTTGCAATGTCGCGTGCAGGCGTCTTCCAGATCACCGCTGCTACGGGCGACGAGGAGTTCTTGGCAGGTGGTTCGTTCAACCTATCATCACGCGAGAAGAAGGCTCGTGTGACAGTACGCGCAGAGTACAAGATTAAGCAGAAGGCAAAGCAACAGCCTAAATAACGATGATTGTAAACAAGTAAAAACTAATATATTATGAACAGAGAAGTAAGAGTTCGTTTTGCACCCAGCCCAACGGGTCCACTACATATCGGTGGTGTACGCACCGCACTTTACAACTACCTTTTTGCCCGCCGTCACGGCGGTAAGATGATTCTCCGCATCGAGGATACCGACTCACAGCGTTTCGTACCTGGTGCCGAGGAGTATATCATCGAGTCGTTGAAGTGGTGTGGCATCGAGATTGACGAGGGTGTAGGCGTAGGTGGTCCTCACGCCCCATACCGTCAGAGCGAGCGCAGAGAGATATATCTCAAATATGCCAAGCAACTTATCGATGCTGGCTGGGCATACTACGCATTCGACACCCCAGAGGAGTTGGACAAACTCCGCAACGAGGCAGAGAGCGCAGGAAAGACCTTTGCATACAACTACGAGGTACGCGAGAAACTCCCAACATCGTTGGTACTCACAAAGGAGGAGGTCGAGGAGCGCATCGCGCGTGGCGACCAGTGGGTAGTACGCTTTAAGATGCCAGAGAACGAGGTTGTTAAGATGGACGACCTTATTCGTGGTCACGTCGAGGTAAACACCTCTACTCTTGACGACAAGGTGCTTTATAAGTCGGCTGACGCACTCCCTACATACCACCTTGCAAATATCGTTGACGACCATCTTATGGAGGTATCGCACGTTATTCGTGGCGAGGAGTGGTTGCCATCATTGCCTTTGCACTACCTCTTGTATCGTGCCTTTGGTTGGACCGACACACAGCCAGAGTTCGCACACTTGCCACTCTTGCTAAAGCCTACAGGTAGCGGTAAACTATCGAAGCGTGATGGCGACAAGATGGGCTTCCCAGTATTCCCACTCTTCTGGACATCTCCTACTGGCGAGACCTCACGCGGTTACCGCGAGGATGGCTACCTTGCCGAGGCATTTATCAATATGTTGTCGTTGCTCGGTTGGAATCCAGGTACCGAGCAGGAGATATTCTCTATGCAGGAACTTATCGATGCCTTCTCGTTGGAGCGCGTATCGAAGGCTGGCGCACGCTTCCAGCCAGACAAGGCGAAGTGGTTTAACGCACAGTATATGCACAACCTCTCGGATGAGGCGTTGGCAGTATATATGCAACCTATCCTCAAGGCTCACGGCATCGAGGTTTCGGATGCTGTAGCGGGTAAGGCTGCGGGCATTATGAAGGAGCGTATGACCCTCACAACAGATATGTGGGACTTGACATCGTTCTTCTTCGTAGCACCAACAGAGTACGAGGAGAAACTTGCCAAGAAGCAGTGGAAGGGCGAAAACCCTGCTATGCTTGCAGAACTTCGCGGTGTCTTGGAGTCTATCGAGGACTTCTCGAAGGAGAACACCGAGAACATCGTTCGCGCGTGGATCGAGACCAAGGGTTTCTCTCTTGGTCAGGTTATGAACACCTTGCGCCTTGCTTTGGTAGGTGCTGGTAAGGGTCCAGGTATGTTCGACGTAACGGAGTTTATCGGCAAGGCAGAGTGCTTGAAGCGTATCGACACTATCATTGCAACACTTAAGGGAGATTCTATAAATTAGGTCGAGATGATTTTGTAGGCTATTTCGAGCAGATTCATTATCTCTTATGAGGGCGCAATGCGAGCATTGTAACCGAGTAAAGATAAGGAAGATGTCGAAATAGGCACAAAAGCAACCGAAA
>JAGCKG010000163.1 GCA_017647625.1 Alistipes sp.
GGAAAAAGAGAAACCCTGCAAGTGTTGTTTATCAACTACTTACAGGGTTTTGTTGTACTCGGAACCGGGGTCGAACCGGTACGGGCATTACTGCCCACAGGATTTTAAGTCCGGCGTGTCTACCTATTCCACCATCCGAGCCACTCAGTCTTTCAAAAAGACGGGGCAAATGTACGATTTTATTTTTATTTTACCAAACATTATCCCCTGAACTTGGAAATTATCTGTGGAACATATTCGCTCTCTCAACCACAAGACCCAATCTCATATCAGAAGAAACCACAACGCTACCCACCTGCACTTCCCTAATTTCTCGTGATAAGGGGTCATCTGCGACCTCTCAATCATTCGGCTGAATGGAAAATACGTCAAGTATGTTCCATCCAGTCGAATTTCTTTATCGAGGCCACATCTAACCCCTTCTGACAAGAAATTTAGTCTTACTCCTAATAAAGTTAGTTGCTCCCTTCTGATAATACATTTCTTGTGATAAGGGCGCAGATGTGCCCTTTATCACAAGAAATTACTGGTTCATTGTGGCAAGAAACTCCTCATTATCCCTGGTTAGATTCATCTGCTTCTGCAAGAATTCCATCGCCTCGACTGGGGTCATATCGGCAAGGTGCTTGCGGAGTATCCAAGTGCGTTGCATAACATTCTGGCTAAGGAGCAGATCCTCACGACGTGTACCCGATGCGACAACGTCGACAGCAGGATAGATGCGCTTGTTGGCGAGTTTGCGGTCGAGTTGGAGTTCCATATTGCCCGTACCCTTGAACTCCTCGAAGATAACCTCATCCATCTTCGAGCCAGTGTCGATAAGTGCTGTGGCGATGATTGTTAGCGAACCCTTCTCCTCGGTGTTTCGTGCAGCACCGAAGAAACGCTTTGGTTTGTGTAGGGCGTTGGCGTCGACACCACCCGAAAGTACCTTACCTGATGCTGGCTGTACGGAGTTGTATGCGCGTGCAAGGCGGGTGATAGAGTCGAGGAAGATGACTACATCGTGACCGCACTCCACCATACGCTTTGCCTTCTCCAACACCATCTCGGCAACCTTGACGTGGCGTGTAGCCTGCTCGTCGAAGGTAGATGCTACGACCTCTGCCTTGACGTGGCGTGCCATCTCGGTAACCTCCTCTGGACGCTCGTCGATAAGCAAGACAATCATATACACCTCTGGGTGGTTGTCGGCAATGGCGTTTGCGATAGACTGCAAGAGCATTGTCTTACCCGTCTTTGGCTGTGCCACAATAAGGGCGCGCTGACCCTTGCCTATAGGGGCGAAGAGGTCTACTATGCGGTTAGATTTCGAGTTGTTGCCGTTGCCCGTAAGGTTGAACTTCTCGCAAGGGAATAGCGGTGTGAGGTACTCGAACTGCTGGCGGTCGCGGATGATATCGGGCTTGAGACCGTTGATAAGGTCGACGTGTACTAATGGGAAGTATTTCTCGCCCTCTTTTGGTGGGCGGATGGTGCCACTGACGGTATCGCCAGCCTTGAGACCAAAGAGTTTAATCTGCGATGGCGACACATATACGTCATCTGGCGAGTTGAGATAGTTGTAGTCTGCCGAGCGTAGGAAGCCGAAGCCGTCTGCCATAATCTCCAATACGCCCTCGCCCTCGATAACGGCTGTGAAGTCATCCTTTGTTATGGTATCCTCGGGGTAGCCGTCGTTGCTGTTGTTGTCGTCCTCCTCATCGTAGTATTCGCCCTCGTCGCTCTCCTGCACTTCGGTGTTCTCCACCTCGGCAACCTCGACTATAGGCTCATTGCTTTGTGGCTCGGTGCTATCGACGGTAGTCTCCTTTGCAACCTCCTCCGCAACTACACCCTTTGCCTTGCGTCCGCGACGCTTTGCGGGTACTGGAGTAGGTGCTGGGGTGTTGTCCTCTACAGTCCCCTCCATAGTCTCCTGCTTAGGCACTACTACTACGATAGGCTCTGCTACTGCGGGTGTCTCTATATTCTCTGTTCTTTGCGATGTCTCGCTTACCTTGATGCTTGCCATACGAGGTCTGCGACCGCGACGTGGAGCCTCCTGCTGTGGCTCTGCGGTAGTGTTGCTCTCCGAAACAGCACCCGTAGCGAATGCCACAATCTTCTCAAAGAGTTCTTGCTTTTTCATAGTTGAAGGCGCAATACCCAAACTCTTTGCGATTTCGCGCAACTCCACAATGGTCTTACCCTCCAATGTCTCTAAATCCTGCATATATCAATCATTGATTATTATCCGAAACCCACGATGATGCTCGCGGGGGATTGTCACTTGTCTGTTAGTGATGCAAATATAGTGCTTTTTTATAAAATGTACAAATGTTTTTTGATTTTTTGTGTAATTTTATTGCTAAATGCTATAACAATTTTTGCGATGTATAGTATGCTAATTGGTGAAAATAGTATATATTTGTGCTGATATATTTAATTACGCGGAAAGTGTAAGTTTATTTTCGAAAGAGAAATCTGGAAAATTTAGAAGAGTGAATAGGCGGACATCTTCTATAAATCACTATCGAGGTGCGGATAGTAACGTGGATTACAACAAATAACTTTAACTAATATTACTATGAAAAAACTGTTATCCATTCTACTTTTAGTTCTGCTTGGCATTGTGGTCAGCTGTTCTACAGATGATGGTATTGACGGACCTAACGGTGGCGGCTACACTATCATTGGTTCGGTACAGAAAGGACCTTTTGTACTTGGCTCAACTATTAACATTCAGTCGCTCAATGGAAAACTGAACCCTACTGGACAGAGTTATACCACATCTACAAATGATGATGCGGGACACTTTGACCTCGGTAGTAATTTGTCAAATAAGTATGCCGAGATTATCGCTACGGGTTACTATTTTGATGAGGTAGTGGGCGATCTATCACAGGGTACTCTTACTTTGCGCTCGATAACAGACCTTGAGGATGGTGAGACTACAAATGTGAACTTGCTTACTACGCTTATCTACAACCGCACGCAAAATTTGGTTAAGAACAGCGGTAAGTCTGTCGCAGATGCTACAACACAGGCGGAGCGTGAGTTATTCGTTGCTATGGGTATTGAGAGTAGTGATATTCCCGATATTCGTTGCTCGAAGATGGATATTTCTCAGGCGGGAGATCATAATGCGCTGTTGCTCACTATCTCTGTAGCGTTGCAGTATAATCGCTCTACGGCAGCCTTGTCCGAACTTGTTGCAAAATTGGCTACCGACCTTGCTGACGATGGTCATATTGCAAGCGATAAGATTCGATCACTCTATATAAGAAAGTCTGTCGATAACCTTGCATCACAGGTGCGCAGCAACCTTATCTACCGCTACAATCAACTTGGCGCGCAGAATAATGTTCCACACTTTGACAAATATCTTGGCTACTTCCTCGATATCAATGGCAATGGTGTTGCTGACAAGGTGGACTTTGCAATCTTGGACGAGAATAGCGCGGAGTTTAGTGCTAAGGGTGGTGAATACACATTACCCTTAAGCTATGTTGAGTTAGATAATAGTGATTTCGTGCTTAGCGAAGGTGCCGAGAAGTGGTTGACACTCAATACTGATAGTGGTGTTTGCCAACTCTCTGTCGATTATAATACTACAACAGAGACTCGCAATGCTGAGATAATTATCAAGGAGCGCGGTGGCGATCGAAGCCTTACCTTCTATGTGTCGCAGCAGGCATCGTTCCACGTTGAGTTTACTTGTGACTCTGGTGCAAATGTCGATAATTTTAGCTTTACGAGCGATGTAGAGCACTTTACAACTGAGATAAACGAGGGGAATGGCATATTGCTGCTTACCTCTGCACCAAGTTATATTGAGCAAATCGCTGGTCCATTTATAAGCATAACAATCCCTGAGTGTGTAGAATATTTTAATACTGGAGCATTCTCGGAGTGTGATACGCTAAAGGAGTTTAAGGGTAAATGGGCATCTGACGATGGACGATATTTGGCAGATGGTACAGAGTTGCTCTACTATATAACAACAGGTCTTGCAGACTTTATTATTCCTCAGAATATCACTACTATAGGTAGTAGTGCATTCTATGGTTCTACTATGTCGTGCACAGTTACTATCCCTGCAAATGTAACAACAATAAAGGATTGTGCCTTTGCCGATTGCAATAATGTACCGTTGTTTAAGTTTGAGAGTATGACTCCTCCAACGCTTGATAGAAGAGCATTCGAGGGCACTTATCCTCTTCAGATTAGTGTCCCTAAAGAGGCTGTCGAGGCATATCTAACCTGCGACTGGCCATACGACTATCGCCGAGCCATTATCGAACTTGCAGATATCAAAATTATCCCTGATAATTATCGCATATACTATACTACCAACGACAACCAGAGACTCAATATACAATTTGGGCTTGACTACATTATTATATCGCACATCTATACAGATGGTATTGGTGTGATAGAATTTTCTGAGCCTCTAACTATGATTGGATATAAATTATTCTCTGGTTGCAGTAGCCTAACAAGTGTAACTATTCCTGATAGCGTAACTACAATTGAAAGTTCTGCATTCTCTGGTTGCAGTAGCCTTGTCAATGTAACTATTCCTGATGGCGTTACTTCGATTGGAGGTTCTGCATTCTATAATTGCAGCAACCTTAAAAGTGTTGCTATTCCTGATAGCGTAACCACAATTGGAGGTTCTGTATTCTCTGGATGCAGCAGCCTTGAAAGTGTAACTATTGGTAATGGCGTAACTACGATTGGAATGTTTGCATTCCTTGGTTGCGGCAGCCTTACAAGTGTATATATAAGTGATATTGCTGCTTGGTGTAATATCTCATTTAGCTCCTCGGACTCTAATCCATTATATAATGGATGTAATCTATATCTAAATAATGAGTTAGTTACAGATTTAATTATTCCAAATAGCGTAACTACGATTGGAGATTATGCATTCGTTTGGTACAGTAGCCTTACAAGTGTAACTATTGGTGATAGCGTAACTACGATTGGAAATTATGCATTCGATTGGTGCAGCAGCCTGACAAGTGTAACTATTCCTGATAGCGTAACTACAATTGGAAGTTCTGCATTTTCAAGTTGCAGCAGCCTTACAAGTGTAACTATTCCTGATAGCGTAACTACAATTGGAAGTTCTGCATTTTCAAGTTGCAGCAGACTTACAAGTGTAACTATCCCTGATAGCGTAACTTCAATCGGTAGTTGGGCATTTCGTGATTGCAGCAGCCTAACAAGTATAACTATTCCTGATAGCGTAACTACGATTGGAGAGGGTGCATTCTTTGCTTGCAGCAGCCTTACAAGTGTAACTATTGGTGATAGTGTAACTACGATTGGAGATGGGGCATTCCTTGGTTGCGGCAGCCTTACAAGTGTAACGATTCCTGATAGCGTAACTTCAATCGGTAGTTGGGCATTCCAAGATTGCAGCAACCTTACAAGTGTAACTATTCCTGATAGCGTAACTACGATTGGAGATTTAGCATTCTATAATTGCAGTAGACTTACAAGTGTAACTATTCCTAATAGCGTAACTACGATTGGAGAGGGTGCATTCGAAGGTTGCAGCAGCCTTACAAGTGTAACTATTCCTAATAGCGTAACTAAGATTGGAGAGGGGGCATTCAGTTATTGTAGCAGACTTACAAGTGTATATTGCAAGGCCGCAACACCACCTGTGGGAAATTGGGATATGTTCGAAGGCAACACCTCTGACCGCAAGATTTATGTCCCTATGGAATCTGTAGAGGCGTATAAGAGTGCAAGTTATTGGAAGAACTATGCTGATGATATTGTAGGTTACAACTTTTAATTTTCGATTTATATAGGGCATCTTCGTCCTATCCTATACAAAATATCGCGGGCTGTACGCTTTGGTACTATCCCGCGATATTTTATTTATACGATAGAACAAATCTGCTCCTCTAAAATCAAAAATTCAGTTTTCAGTTCGTTTGTAGTGAGGGTATTAAAAATAATACCCGTGTGTACAAAGTTATCTGTTCGGCTCTTTCGGCATCTGCCTTGTTTGTTAAATGCTCATTTACATTTAGTAAACTCCGCTTTCCCAAACTGCGAGCAGCTTCAAAATAGCCACAACATATAACTTTGTAATAAACTCACAGCCCGCGCTATGGTCAACCTTAGCGCGGGTA
>JAGCKG010000164.1 GCA_017647625.1 Alistipes sp.
GGTTGCTTTTGTGCCTATTTCGACATCTTCCTTATCTTTACTCGGTTACAATGCTCGCATTGCGCCCTCATAAGAGATAATGAATCTGCTCGAAATAGCCTACAAAATCATCTCGACCTAATTTATAGAACCTCCCTATAATTTAATATCCGCGCTACATTCAACCGTGGCGCGGGTATTATTTTTAATACCCGCGATATAAACGCCGTTCATCCTACAGTTATTTATGTATGACACAAATAAAGAATGAGAGTGAATAAAAAGTGTATTTTGTCGTTACGCTTGCCCTCAAAATGCTCATATACGCACAGTAAACTCCGCTTTTTCGGGCTTCGCAAGCCTAAAACTACATCTTTTTATTCACTCTCTTAGGTTATAGGAGGGGGCTGACTAAGTTACTTTTTAGTCAGCCCCTTTTTATAAACAGACAACTGAATTATGCACTTGTCTTAATCGCAAAGTTCAGTTTTCAGTTTGTAAAAGGCTATGCCTTTTTACTCCTCCTCAAAGACATCCTTGCCAAGAGCGCACAATGGGCATACCCAATCCTCTGGAACATCCTCCCAAGCAGTACCTGCTGGAACACCATTCTCTGGATCGCCTACCTCTGGATCGTAAACGTAGCCGCAAGCGGTGCATACATACTTTTTCATAGTCAAATAAATTTTAGATGTTAATATTTAAGTTTCTGCAAACCTTATTCCAAAACAAAAGAGCGCACCCTAAATGGACACGCTCTCTATACGGCTAACAGAGGTGATTACTCTGCAGACTCCTCAGTAGCAGCAGCCTGCTCAGCATCTGCCTCAAGAACGATGTCCTCGCCATCAACAGTGATAGTCTCCTCAACAACCTTAGTTGCCTCGTCAACACCAGCAGTGATCTCCTCGATACCGATAACCTCGTTTGCCTTGTTAGACTTTGGAAGTGCAACAACAGAAAGAAGAGTGAAGAATACGATAGCAGCAATCATTGCCCAAGTAAACTTCTCAAGGAAATCTGTAGTCTGGCGAACACCCATAGTCTGGTTAGCAGCACCGAAGTTAGCAGCCATACCGCTCTTTGGGCTCTGTACCAATACTGCAAGTATAAGTAGGATACTTGCAATAACAATCATAATAATCGAAAATGTATACATAACGCGTGTAAATTTAATTATCCTCTGTTATTGTTTTGCTGACTTTTTCTCAATATCCGAGATAAGTCGTGCAAAGTAAATACTTTTTTCTGAATTTAGCAAACTTAATTTGCGATAAGTGGCAATAGCTTCTGCATATAACCCTTGTTTTTCGTAAATTTCTGCAATTTCTTCGCTTACAAGTTCGTCATCATCCTCAATTTTGGGCGTCGCGAGGTCGCTATCGTCGCCATCTTTAGCAACAATGCGGTAGTCATCGAGTTTCAAAAAACGCTCGATGATATCCTCCGCGCTGACGTGGCGCAGACGCTCAAGGTCGATATCCGCAGAACGTAGCGTAGCAGTTGGGTGGAGCGTAGCCACAAGGCGTGTGGCTGCATCCTTAATCTCGCCCTTGCCTTTGCGTGCAATGGCAAGGCGTATAGCACTCCACCAAGGGTACTGCTCAAGTTGTTGCTCGATATTGTTATACTCCTGTGTTGTCATATCTACTACCAGTTACCTGCCGCTGCCATATAGATATCGTTAACCAATGCCTCCACGATCTCCTCGATAAGTTGATCCTGAACGTCGATAAGCAACTGCGATGCATCGTAGTCGGCATACGACGAGAATGTCTTATTGCTAAACGACATAGTCTGGTCGATAGCATTCTGGAAGTTTACCTTAACAGTAATGGTAAGGCGGTTTTGTAAGGCGTAGTCGCCACTCGATACCGACGAGGTGTTGGATGTATAGTTTGTAATCTCGCCCTCGAATGCGAAATCGCCACCCTCCTCGACCTGCTGTAGGCGTGTCTGGCGTGAGAACTTATCGCGCAAGCCCTCGGTAAGAGCGTTACTCAACGTAGGTGCAACCATAGGAGCGTTATTGGGAAAGTATGCCACAGAGAAGGTCTGGGCAGCAGGAGGAATAGAGCCTCCCGAAAGATTGTAGGTTACCTTATAGCCACACGCACACGCAACAATCGCTGTTGCAACAATGGCAAATATCTTTGCAAACTTTTTCATAATCACTATTTTGTGTTGTCATCAATGTCCAATGCTTTCATTCTGCGGTAGAGCGTGCGCTCCGATATAAACAACTCCTTCGCTGTCTCCTTACGACGGTAGTTGTTGCGTCGTAGTGCTTGCAGTATCTGCTCGCGCTGAACATCATTCTTGGTAAGTTCCTTCTGTTCATCATCATCCACAACCTCTACCATATCCTCATACTCGTAGCGCGCCAATGGCTCCTCTCTGCGCTCTGGAAGCAGACCTGCAATCTCGCGTTGCTCGTGGCGTGGAGGCTCTGGGGTGTTGCCTCTGCCCGAGAGTGCCTCGGTCATCATACGCTTTAGGTCGTTGATGTCGTTGCGCATATCGAACAATATCTTGTATAGCAACTCACGCTCCGTAGCCATATTCTCATAGTTGTCGTTGCTACCAGCGATAGTGCGCACCGAGAACTCCTCGTTAGGAAGGTAGCGACGTAGAATGTCGGCTGTGATATTACGGCTCTGCTCAATAGCAGATATCTGCTCTGCAACATTCTTCAATTGGCGGATGTTACCACGCCAGTGGTAGTTCTCGAGTAGTATGCGTGCGCCCTCATCAAGAACGATGGCTGGCATATGGTACTGCAAGGCTACATCGCTGGCGAACTTGCGAAAGAGAAGATATATGTCGCTCTTGCGCTCACGAAGGGCTGGCACACTGATAGGTACGGTGTTAAGTCGGTAGTACAAGTCCTCGCGGAAGCGACCCTCGGCAATAGCGCGTGTAAGGTCGTTGTTTGTAGCCGCCACAACGCGCACGTTGGTCTTCTGCACCTTTGCCGATCCTACACGCATAAACTCTCCCGTTTGTAGTACGCGAAGAAGACGTACCTGTGTAGAGATTGGCAACTCGCCAACCTCGTCAAGGAAGATGGTGCCACCATCAGCCTCCTCAAAGTAGCCCTTACGACTATCTATAGCACCTGTAAACGAACCCTTCTCGTGACCGAAAAGTTCGGAGTCTATAGTGCCTTCAGGGATAGCACCGCAGTTTACCGCTACATATTTATTATGCTTACGCGCCGAGTGAGTGTGTATAATCTTCGGAAAAAACTCCTTACCCACACCGCTCTCGCCTGTAACCAACACAGAAAGATCTGTTTGTGCTACACGCATAGCAATATCTATGGCAGTATTCAAAGCCTCGGTATTGCCTATAATACCGAACTGCTGTTTTACTGAGAGAAGTTCATTCGATGTCATATCTTTACTCGGTTGAGATATTGTTGTTGCTAATTATATTCTCTATCTCCGTTGTTGGTAGTTGTAGTAGTGAGTCCAATGGCGACACTATCATCAAACTATCACGAGTCATTAGGCTGTCGGTCTCTATTATCGCGCGCTCCTCGACAACGGTAGTTGTCTGCTGTGGCTTAACACGTTGGCTATTTAACCAATGCCATAGACCATATACGCCACCCGCTACAAGAAGTAAAATAATAAGTGGTAGTAGCGGTGATGTGCGTCGTGGTGTTCTGCGCTTGTCGCTACGCTCCTCGCCACGCTTCTTCTTCCTATCGTCGTAGTTTAGACCACGCAAGTATGCGTCTGGTTTGCTTAGTGTTAGCGGAGTCTCTTCCACCTGCTTTATCTTACTCCTTTTCTTGCGCTCCTTTTGTTGCTTGGGGGCTTGTGTAGGCTGTGCCATAGCATTTGCCAAAATCTGCAACTTCATCTTTTCGGTGTCGAGTACCTCGATAGGAGGTTTTACATTGCCACCAACGATTTTAGGTTCGCTATTGTGGGTGAAGATGATAGTGTTGTTTTCGCTTGCGCGGAACACTCCGAAGTCTGCAATCGTATATTTGCCATTTTGACTTATTGCGTGGCGTACCTCGAATACATATCTATCGATTCTGCCTACTGCCTCAATCTCGCTCATACCATATGCCATAAGCAACGAGCGTAGCACGCCATCATCGTTGCGCATAAGATCGGTAAAGCGAATGATGCCAGATGGTTGCTTAACTATAAACGCACCAAGTTTCGGCACAACAATGCGTTTGTTGTGCTTAAGATACTCGATAAGTATGTTGGTAATAAGCTCCACCTCTTTTGTTTTATATATATAACGTGCAAAGATACAAAACTATTCACAAACTGCAAAATTTTTAAGGAGAGTTGGATGAGAGTTGATTTAATAGGGTAGTAGTTGGAGGGGGTAGATACAAAAAGAGCCGTCTAAAATATATTAGACAGCTCCTCTACAATCTATCGACTATTCTTCTTACTCCTTCTGCTCGTTCAAGATACGCATCGCAGCATCGAAAATAGTTGTGTCATCAAGTGTTACAACGCCACCATCTGGGCCCTGCTCTATATGGATACCAACACCCTCCTTAGCGTCAAAATGCTTGCCACCGAAATAGTTGCGTACTGTATCAACATCAATTCCTAGTTCGTCTGCGATGCGCTGCGAGCTACCACTTGGCAACTTGTCCTTAATGCGGCGCAATTCATTAAATGTAATAATCATAACTTTTTAATATTAAGTTGATAAATTTGTTTCGTACCACTAAATTAATACAATTTTTTGGAACGGCAAAACTTTTGTGACTATTTTTGCAAAATATTTCAAAATTTGTGCATATCTATAGAAAGAATAAGAGCGGTCTCACATATAGTGGACCGCCCTTATACCATATATATTATTATATATACTACTCGTTAAGAGCTGCGTGAGCTGCTGCAAGGCGTGCGATAGGCACACGGAATGGAGAGCAGCTTACATAGTTCAAACCTGCGTAGTGGCAGAACTCTACAGATGATGGCTCACCACCGTGCTCACCGCAGATACCACACTTCAAGTCTGGACGTGTTGTACGACCCTTGAATACAGCCTCACGAACAAGCTGACCTACGCCGTTGCGATCCAATACCTTAAATGGATCGTTCTTGAGGATGTTCTTCTCAAGGTATACTGGCAAGAACTTGGCGATATCGTCACGAGAGAAACCAAGAGTCATCTGAGTAAGGTCGTTAGTACCGAATGAGAAGAACTCAGCAACCTCAGCGATCTGGTTAGCAGTAACAGCAGCGCGTGGAACCTCGATCATTGTACCTACAAGGTACTCGATGCGGTCGTTACGCTCAGCGAATACAGCCTCTGCAGTCTGGTCGATGATATTCTTCTGGTAGCGGAGCTCCTTGTGGTTACCTACAAGTGGTACCATAATCTCAACCTTAACAGGTGTACCAGAAGCCTTAACGTTCATAGCAGCCTCGATGATAGCGCGTGCCTGCATCTCGGTAATCTCTGGGTATGTGTTACCAAGACGGCAACCACGGTGACCAAGCATAGGGTTAACCTCGTGCAAAGCCTCAACCTTAGCTACAACCTTCTCGAATGGAATACCCATAGCCTCTGCCATATCGCGCTGATCCTTCTCTGTGTTAGGAGCGAACTCGTGCAATGGTGGATCGAGCAAACGTACGATAACTGGGTAGCCATTCATAACCTTGAATA
>JAGCKG010000165.1 GCA_017647625.1 Alistipes sp.
GCTTACTCTTCAGTAATCTCTAACACTGTTGGTGGTAAGCTTGTTGTTGAGAATGGTACTATCGAGCACCTTGGTGGCACAGATATGGCTTACGGTATCGACAACTTGACAAATGGTAAGGGTACTTATGCTGAGACTGTAATCAATGGTGGTACTATCAAGTCTACTTACCGTGCAGTTCGTATGTTCCTCAATGGCATTGAGGCTCAGAATCTCCTAACTGTAAATGGTGGTATTATCGAGGGTGCTAACAAGTCTATTTGGATGCAGGATCCAAGCAAGAATGCTAACACTGGTAAGTTGGTTGTTAACGAGGGTGCAACTCTTAATGGTGATGTTTACCTATTTGTAACTGCTGGTTCTACTGAGTGGCCTGTTGAGGTTTCTATCGCAGCATCTGCTGTTAATGGCGAGGTAATGACAGGTAATGTTCCTGCAGGTTATGCAGTTCGTAATGTTAACGGCGCTTGGAAGGTTTTGAAGTACACCGTAGTAAATACCCCAGCTGCTATTCGTTCAGAGGTTGCTAAAGACAATGCTGTTGTTTACATTGAGAACGGTGATTACAAATTAGAAGGTAAACTATCATTCGGTAAGAATGTAACTATCCTTGGTAATGGCGCATCATTGTTCAACGATTGGGGTTCAAATGCTTTCGCAAATCAGGCACATTTCACTAACACCTACGTTGAGAATATCAATTTTACAAACAACTTGGTTATTGATGCAGGTATCGTTACTGGCGATGTTAAGTTCGTGAACTGTGTATTCGGTGGTGATCTTGCTCACCAGGGTGTTCACTTCGATAGCGGTAACGGTACGCTTACATTCGACGATTGTACTTTCGTTGGTCGCAACATGCTTGGCGCATCTATCGAGAATGTCGCATTTAACAACTGTACATTCCTCAACAAGAAGTCATCACTAACTGGCGCAGACAAGTGGACAGGTGTTAATATGTGGGGCAAGTATGAGTTCAACGTCTGCACATTCGACACTGAGGCACACTGTAATGTTAAGTGTGACGGCGTAGTTGCTACATTCACAGGTTGTACTTACATTAATGGTGAGGCAATCTCTGAGGAGATAATTCAGGGTACTGAGGCTAACATTGCAGGTAGCACAATTACTATCAAATAATTATCAACTCTACAATAACACTTTGCGCTCGGTCATATGGCCGAGCGCATTTTTTATGGGGTTATGTCAATATTGATTTAATTGCTAAAAGGCGACTATATCTGCAACCTCTGCACCTACATAGTCAATTAGGTCGTTGGGAGCAATGGCAATTTGCAGACCTCGCACACCCGCACTTATATATATAGTATCGTAGAGGGTGCAGGTGGAGTGTATAAACGTAGGAAAGGGTTTCTTCATACCTATAGGACTACAGCCACCGCGTATATAGCCCGTAGTGGGGAGTAACTCCTTCATAGGTATAAGGTCCGCCTTCTTATTACCCGAAATGCGCGCCGCAGCCTTCAAATCGACCTCCTTATCGCCCGGAATAACGCATACAAAGTGTCCCGTTCTATCGCCACGAAGTATCAGGGTCTTAAACACAGTCGCTATATCCTCGCCCAACTCCTCGGCAACGTGCGTTGCAGCAAGGTTATCCTCATCGACGGTATATGGTACAAGTTCGTACTTGACCTTTGCCCTATCCAACAATCGGACAGCATTTGTCTTCTCTATCTTCTTTGCCATAGTAGTAACGCTTTCGGAGTGTAAAGATAACAAAAAATTAGCAATGAGAAATGATAAAAGGCGTTGCCTATTTACGAACTGAAAAGTGAAAACTGAAAAGTGAAAACTGAACTTTGCGATTAAGGTGAGAGCAGAGCAAATCTATTTGTTCTGCCGAACCGTAGCAAAGTCGAGGCATTACGAAGTTTTGCATCAAAAGTGTGGTGCGCTTCGCGCGAGTTTTATAAATATGCGTCGCAGACACCATTCATTACTAATTACTAATTACTCTCTACTAATTTCAGTTAAATATGCGTCGCAGACACCCTTACATTACTAATTACTAATTACTCTCTACTAATTTCAGTTAAATATGCGTCGCAGACACCCTTACATTACTAATTACTAATTTCTCCATACTAATTATTTTTGTTATCTTTGCAAAAGGTATGAAACTGCGAAATCTCATAAGGGGCATTAGGATAGGCGAGAATATGGCGTATGTTCTTGTCTGGGCAACCATATTCCTTATTCCTTTTATCTATGCCAAGTTGATAGCCGACAGGCAGATAGTGTTCAACGATGTGCTTACGATATGGGGTAAGATACTACCCTACTACATTATATTCCTTATAAACAACTATCTCCTCGCACCTTTTCTGCTACTGCGACAGCGATATATGTGGTATATCGCAACATTATTGGGTCTGGTAATCGCAGTATTTGGCAACGAAGAGATATTTGTTCTGAACAACCATATCGGTCAGTTATCGCTAACCGAGTTACAGTTGTATTGGAAGATGCTTGTAGGCGTGCTTATCGCGGGTGCAAACTCGATGATTAAACTATACTACCGCGCACTATACTCATCACAGCGTATGGCACTGCTCGAAAAGGAGGCCGTAGAGTCGCAGATGGAGTATCTGAAACATCAGATAAACCCTCACTTTCTGATGAACACTCTAAACAACATCCACGCAATGATAGACTTCGACAGCGAGATGGCCAAGCAGTCCGTAGTGGAGTTATCGCACCTCTTGCGACACGTGTTGTACGACTCGAGCGAGGAGCATACAACACTCGACAAGGAGGTGGAGTTTATCGACAGTTACATAAAACTTATGCGCATACGATTTATCGACGAGGTGAACATAGAGTTCAACAAACCCGATATTGTGCTATGCCGTAAGATTAAACTACCGCCATTGTTGCTTATCGTATTGGTGGAGAACGCCTTTAAGCACGGCATCAGTTACGACGAGAACTCATATATCAAAATCGATATCATCGCCTTTGACGATGAGTTAACCTGTATCGTGACAAATAGCCGTCACGGAGCATCGAACAGCAACACCGAACATAGTGGCATCGGTCTTAACAACGTCACACGACGCCTTGAGATGCTCTTTGGTCACCGCTACTCGCTTACGATAGACGACAGCGACGAAAAAATATATACCGTAGAGTTAGTAATACCTATAACAGACAGATAGTATGAAAGTAAAATGTATCGCAATAGATGATGAGCCTTTGGCTCTACGACAGATTAAGAGCTACATCGACAAGGCAGAGCAGTTGGAGCTTGTGGCGGCGTGCCGTAGTGCCAAGGAGGCACAGAAGGTTATCGCAGAAACGAAGGTAGACCTTATATTTGTGGATATAAATATGCCAGATATGAATGGTCTTGACTTTGTGCGCTCACTCGACACAGCACACTACATCGTCTTTACCACTGCACACCCAGAGTTCGCCATCGACGGCTTTAAACTAAACGCATTGGACTATCTGCTCAAGCCATTCACATTCGAGGAGTTTATGAAGGCTACGCAGAAGGTTATATCGTTGGTAGACCTTGTGGAGCGTTGCAAGGTGGCAGAGAGCAACAAGACACAGATTGAGGCAGAGAAGAGCGACAAGGAGTTTATCTCGGTTAAGGCAGACTATAAGACACAACTTGTACGCGTAGCAGATATTGTATATTTGGAGAGCGCAGGCGAATATGTACAACTACATATCGAGGGCAACTCGACTATCACCACCCTCTTCCGCCTAAAGAATATGGAATCGGCATTGCCACAGGATAGTTTCTTGCGCGTTCACCGCTCGTATATCGTAAACCTAAAGCGCATATCGAGCTACACGAAGGGTCGCATCTTCTTGGACAATGGCGAGTATATCCCATTGGGCGAAAACTACAAGGAGCGATTCTTTGAGTACTTTACAAACTGAAAGGTGAAAGGTGAACTTTGCGATTAAGGCGAGAGCAGAGCAAGTTTACTTGTTTTGCCGAGCCATAGCAAAGTCGAGGCATTACGTAGTTTTGCCTCAAAGGTGAGGTACGCTTCACGCGAGATTTATAAAAGGGCAAAAGCGGCAAAAGGGGACAAAACTGAAAACTGAAAACTTAAAACTGAAAATTATGGTGTCTTCGACGCATATTTAAATCCCCTTTTTCCCCTTTAGGCCCTTTAGGCCTCTTTGGTCCTTTCAACGTAGTTGTCGCTTGGAACAAGCGAAACAGACACAAACTCTCGGGGTAGCACGACCTAATTTCTTGTCAGAAGGGCGCCGAGTGCTACACTCGGCGAAAAAGGCGACGATGGGTAGTACTTGAACGTACGTCCCATTGTCGCCTTTTTAGTTAGGGGACGCAATCGACCCCTTATCACAACATATTTGAGGTTAGAAGGGTTGCAGATGTGGCCTCGATAAAGAAATTCGGCTGGATGGGACATACTTGGCGTATTTCCCATTCAGCCGAATGATTGAGAGGGCGCAGATGCGCCCTTATAACCTCAAAGAAATTATGCGATTGCACCTGAAATAAGGAAGGTAGCAGCCACACCAAGGATTGCATAAAGCTCTGGGAACGCTGCAAGGATAAGAGTCTTACCCATTACGTCGTTACCGTTACCAATAGCTGCGATACCGTTAGCACAAACCTTACCCTGGAAAAGTGCAGATGAAAGGGTTACGATAGCCATCAAAAGACCAGCACCGAAGATACCTACTGCTGTAAGCATAGCCATATCTGCAGAGATAAGACCGCTAACCATAAAGTAACCTACGAAACCGTAAAGACCCTGTGAACCAGGAAGAGCCGAAAGAATCATATAACTACCGAAAGCACCGCTATTCTTCTTCAAAGCACCTACTGCTGCCATACCGCAACGTGCTGTTGCTACTGCTGATGCCAAACCTGATACACCGACCATTAGGACAACGCCCAAATAAGCCAAAATTAAAGCTGAATTCATAATTGTTAAAGTTTTTTAATTGTTAATTATTTATTAGTTTACTTATTCATCTTTCTTACAGGATCGAAGGTACGCTGTCCCATCTCGAAGCCCGCATTTTTGTAAAACTCAACAAAGGTCAATCGCATAGGGTGTACGAATGACGAAATTGCTGACATAAAGAGGTTGATACCGTGACCAATGAGTAGAATGAGTGAGGCAGCGATGACTGGCACAACATAGCCGTACCAAGGTGTACCCTCTGGAATCTCGCCCATACCCGAAAGACCCATAGCAAGGGAGTTGAATACCTGTGCCAACACGCCACCAGACAAACCGATAGCGAACAATCGGATATAACTCAATACATCACTCAACAGACCTGTAATGTTGTTATACGCATCCCAAAGACCTGAACCCAAGTTGATAAGCGGATTACGCTTAACATTGTTCAAAAGCAACATCAACACTGCACCTACGCCAATACATCCGTAGAAGATTGGAGAGGTAGCATCGAAGCCTGGAATACCGATACCAAACATTGGCAGACCAATAGCCATAGCACCAGACAAAAGGATGATAAACCATCCCAACAAACCAAAGGTAGAGGTAAAACCAAAGAGTTTAGCCTTCATATAGATATTGATACCCATACCGACTAAAATCTGGAATACACCAATAGCCAATGATATTGAGAAGAAGTCCTCCTGGAAGTTTAGGAATGGCGTAGGCTCACCTGGACCATAGCCTATCATCTCCGAAATCGAAAGACCGAAGAATGAGTTAGCATAGGCACCGAAGATTACAGTAGCCGTAGCACATACCACTGATAGCCAAGCCGCCTGACGTAGCGACTCGCCACCCTTCCACAAAAGACCCAAACCACCAAGCAACAGCACCAAACCATAACCCGCATCGCACAAACAGATGGCGAAGAAGAGCATATAGAATGGACCGAAGATAGCAGTCAAATCCAAAGTGCCGTACTTAGGCAATGCGTACATCGAGCCGATAAGCTCAAAGAGGCGTGCGAACTTATTATTCTTAAGTTTCACTGGAGCCTCATCATCGATAGTAGCATCGCGACGGTCGTAGATAAGGTTTGGATACTTCTTCAATAGAGCATCTACCTTCTCGGCAGTCTCAGCCTCCGCCCAACCCTCAAGGATAAGAAGGCGACCATCAGCCTCGCGCTGTGCCATAGCATCGACTTTCAAGCCCTGCAACTGCTCTTTGAGAGCACCACAGCGAGCCTCGATAAGCGTAAGCGAGTTAGCAGCACGAGAGAAGGTCTCGTTAAGAGCCACATCCTCAACCTGCAAACGCTCAATATCCTTACGCATAGCCACGCTATCCATCTGTGGGAGGCGTACCTCCTGACCATCGACGATAACAGCACTATCATCAGTTGTTACAACAGCGAAGTATACGGCAGACTGTGTACGACCAATCTCGGCAACAGTGTAGCCGTTCTCATCAGCACATAGCTTCTCGAAAGCGGCTGGCTGTGCCATAAAGAAGCGCAAAGCCACACCACGCTCTGCAAGGCGTGCAACATCCTCGGCAGAGAAGTTACCCCAAGGCTCAATCTCGTCGGCAAGTTTCTCCAAACGAGCAATCTCCTGCTGTAGCTGGGTACGCTTCTCGCGAGCCTCCTCGTAGCACTCATATGCCTCGTCACCCGAAGCGTATACCATAGCGTTGGCATTGTATGCCTCCGAGCCAGCAAATGCCTTAAGAGCCTCAACAGCCTTATTGTGAGCCTCGATATCCATCAACAACGAGCGATCGCCCTCTGATGGCTCCCAACCAGTAGTGGTGATATCCACCAAGCCCAACTCACGCAACTCATTCACAAAGCACTCCTGCTCACCAGCATAAAGTACAATGTCGTAGCGAATCATCTTACTAATCATTGTTAGGCTCCTCCATAGCCGCGGCTTGCGCCTGACGAGTTTTCACAATCTTCTGTGCTGACTTACTGAGGTTCTCCTCATCCTCCATAAATCGCTTAATCTTACGTATGGCATCCTCATAACCAGGTATTTGCACCTTTTCGTAGAGGTTTACCTTCTGAGTAGTTTTGCGACGCGCATAGTCAAGAAGTGTCATCTTGCGGTTGTACACCTCGAACTCAATGCCGAGGCGCGACATCTTCTTTAGAACTCTGATACCCTCAGCATACCAAACTGGGGCAGAGAAGAGGTCATATGCCTTCTCCTCATAGACTATATCATTTAATATAGGTATGCGCACGCCCGCAATCTTCTGCGATGCCAATTCAACATCGACGATGCGGATAAGATCACAATCAAACTCTCCCCATAGCTGTACCATATAGTCGTACTGAGCAATAAGCTCATCCAACTCCTTACGGAAAGCTAATGCAGAGTCCTTCGCACGTTTAACCTCCGAGCGCAACGCACTCTCCTTACTCTTAATGGTAGGGAGGGCGTTCTTTCGGATTTTGAGCTGTTTGTTCAGCTCACCGAGCGAGGTCTTGTTATATTGAAATTTGATTGCCATAGCCTTTTATTATGCTTTCCAATATTTCTCTGCAAGCTCCTGCTTGATGCTTACCTCACCCTTAGAGAAGTACTTAGCGAACAACGACCACGCTGTGTCAAGCATCTGCTCGATCTCGATGTTAACGTCGATAGAGAGCAACTTCTCTGAATAGTCGTGAGCAAACTTCAATGCACGCTCATCGTAATCCGATAGGTCGAAACCGTTCTCAAGCTTAGTCTTTGCATTAGCAGCATCGGCATACAAACGTACGCAGGCATTCATTACCTGTGGGTGATCCTCACGGGTCTTCTTACCGATTACCAACTGCTTTAGACGTGACAATGAACGGAATGGGTCTACGATAACCTTACCTGTATCGGTATCGTTACGCAAGAAGAGCTGACCCTCGGTGATATAACCAGTGTTATCTGGAATAGCGTGGGTAATATCACCACCAGAAAGTGTTGTAACAGCGATGATAGTGATAGAACCACCGTTAGGCAACTGCACAGCCTTCTCGTAGATCTTTGCAAGGTCTGAGTACAAAGAACCTGGCATAGAGTCCTTTGATGGAATCTGATCCATACGGTTAGATACGATAGCAAGAGCATCGGCATAAAGGGTCATATCTGTCAACAATACCAACACCTTCTCACCCTTGTCTACTGCGAAGTACTCAGCAGCTGTAAGTGCCATATCTGGAACAAGAAGACGCTCCACAGGAGGGTTATCTGTAGTGTTCACGAATGATACGATACGGTCCAAAGCACCTGCATTCTCGAATACCTGCTTGAAGTATAGGAAGTCATCGTTTGTTAGACCCATACCACCAAGGATAATCTTGTCAGCCTTCGCACGAAGTGCCACGTTAGCCATAACGGCATTGTATGGCTGATCAGGATCTGCGAAGAATGGAATCTTCTGACCAGATACGATGGTATTGTTAAGGTCGATACCAGCGATACCAGTAGCAATAAGCTCTGATGGCTGAATACGACGGAATGGGTTTACAGTAGGACCACCAATCTCGCGTGCCTCACCCTCAATCTGCTCACCGCCCTCAAGTGGCTCACCGTAAGCGTTGAAGAAGCGACCTGCCAAAGCATCTGATACGCGCAATACAGGAGGCTCACCGTGGAACACAACCTCTGAGTTGGTTGCAAGACCCTCGGTACCTGCAAACACCTGAAGGGTAACCTTGTCACCCATAATCTTTACCACCTGAGCCAAACGACCACCTACAGTAGCAAGCTCGTCGTTACCTACACCCGTAGCACGAAGTGTAATTGTAGCCTTGGTGATATTATCAATCTTAGTATATACTTTCTGAAATGCTTTTGTTGTCATAATATGCGCTTATTTTGCAAGTTTACTATTTACCAAAGCCTCAATCTGTGTACGGAAGTTGTCAAACTGCTCTGACTTCCACTCCGAGTAGTTCATCTGACGGAACAAATAGATAAGCTCCTTGAAGAACTTAGAACACTCCTCGAAACCAGCGAAGTCGAACGACTTACGGCAGATATCAAGTACCATATTGTACATCATCTTCTGACGCTCAATAGGACAGTTAGCATCGATGTTATCGAAGGCATCCTGCTGCAAAATTACAGAGTCCAACAACTCGCTCTTCCAGAAACGCTCGTGGTACTCTACAGGTACACCATCATCACCCAAGATGTTGATCTGGTCGTTAGCCTCCTTACCACGTTGCATAATAGTCTTACCAGCGTATACAGACTCTACCCAGTTCTTCTCGATATGCTCATCAAGGTACTCCACAACCTCTGGGTACTCCAAATACTTAGAGTATGAGTCAAGTGGATCGATCGCAGGATAACGCTTAGAGTCTGCACGACCCTGTGAAAGGGCGTAGAAACAACGTGCTGCCTTCTTTGTAGACTCAGTCACAGGCTCCTTAAGGTTACCACCCGCAGGAGATACAGTACCAAGGAATGTTACAGAACCTGTAGAGCCATTGTTAAGCTTCACAAGACCTGCACGAGAGTAGAAGTTAGAGATAACGGCTGAAAGGTCCATTGGGAAGGCATCCTGACCTGGGAGCTCCTCCAAGCGGTTAGACATCTCACGCAAAGCCTGAGCCCAACGAGATGTAGAGTCCGCCATTACCAATACCTTCAATCCCATAGAACGGTAGTACTCACCGATAGTCATACCTGTATATACAGATGCCTCACGCGCTGCAACAGGCATATTTGAGGTGTTACAGATGATGATTGTACGCTCCATAAGCTTGTGACCAGTACGAGGGTCTACCAACTCTGGGAACTCCGCAAAGATCTCCACAACCTCATTTGCACGCTCACCACACGCTACGATGATGATAACATCAGCATCTGCCTGCTTTGAGATAGCGTGCTGAAGCACAGTCTTACCTGCACCGAAAGGACCAGGGATAAAACCTGTACCACCCTCTGCAAGTGGGTTAAATGTATCGATAGCACGAACA
The DNA here is from genome assembly GCA_017647625.1 of Alistipes sp. Taxonomy (GTDB): domain Bacteria; phylum Bacteroidota; class Bacteroidia; order Bacteroidales; family Rikenellaceae; genus Alistipes. The sequence continues at coordinate 9,904 of JAGCKG010000165.1, forward strand.
CCTGTCTCCATTACGCGCGATGGACGTGGCTTGTCGGTAAAGCAACGGATAGCCTGCTTCACTGGCCACTTCTGCACCATTGTGATATTATACTCGTTGTTATCAGAGTCTACAACCACTGCGATAGTATCTGTTACCTTGTATGTACCAGCTGCTACAACGCTCTTTACAGTGTAGTTACCCTGCATAACGAAAGGCACCATAATCTTGTGCATCACCCACTGCTCCTTAACCTCACCAAGCCAGTCACCAGCAGTAACCTTATCGCCAGCCTTTGCAAGTGGCTTGAAATCCCACTTTGCATCGAAGTCGATTGGGTCGGTGATAGAACCACGATTGATGAACAAACCGTCCATCTTCTCCAAGTCGTTCTGAAGACCGTCGTAGTTACGAGAGAGAAGACCTGGAGCAAGTGTAGCCTCAAGCATATGACCCTCGAACTCTACCTTGTCACCAATCTTCAAACCGCGCGTACTATCGTAAACCTGTACATAGGCCTCATCGCCTATGACCTTGATGACCTCAGCCATCATACGGACATCGCCGCAATATACGTGGCATATCTCATTCTGACCAACGGGACCGTCAACCTTGGCGATCACGATGTTCGAGATAATACCGTTTACACGTCCTAATGTTTTCATTCGTTTATTTAGTTTTATTGTTTATTCACAAGCTCCTTGGCATCGAGTTCCTTAATCAAACGATCGAGCATCTGACGTCCAACCTCTGGTGAGAGGAGTGTCCAACGTGCCACGATGTTAACCTTGACAAGGTACGATAGGATATAGTCTACATTGAAGAAGTCGAATACGGCAATCTCCTCAGCCTCCGACCAGCGTATAGCATCAATCTTACGCTCCTTCTCCACGATATTCTTCTCGTCACTCACAGCCGCAATAACTGCATCGATATATGGCAACTCACCACGCAAACCGAAATCGGCTGCCGATGAGCGCGATAGCTGTTCAACAATCTCACCGCTACCTACCACTACATCCCTAACCGCACGACCTGCCTCACGCGCTGCAACAGCTGCTGCAATGTTGCGTAGGTTGCGATCAAACTCGCCCCAACCCTTAAGGAAGTGCGACTTCGACGTTGCAAGATCGTTGTAGTAAGCCTCGAACAATGCGTGCTCGAAGCTATCGGTAAGAACAATATCGGTATCGCGATCCTCATCCTCTGCCTCAACGTATAGTTTTACCACACGCGCCATCTCTGCGGGAAGAAGTGAATAGTGACGATTCTCAAATACCTCTGCTACCTGCTCCACAGAGAGGTTACCAAGTGTAGAGAAACGCTCACGACCATTGCGATAAGCGATAAGATTTTCACAATCGTAATATGCGTAGAGAAGCTCCACAGCCTTACGATCGCGCTTTGATAACTCGGCAAGAATCTCTGATTTTATCTCGCCAAGATCAAAACCTTTGGTATCAGAGTCCAACGCCCACTCGCGCAGACCCGCAACCAAATAGAAATACTCCGTAGAGAACATAGCCTACTTAAAAAGCATATTAGACACCTTCTCGCGGAGATACTCCTTAAGCAATGCATCGAA
>JAGCKG010000166.1 GCA_017647625.1 Alistipes sp.
ATGCCGAATTTTTTGTGAATGTAATGAATAGAGTAGCCATTGTCAAGCATTCTCATATATTTGAGCAATGCTGCGTAATCGTGTTTTTTGCGCATAAAGAAACCCCAAAAGTTTTTTGTCTAAACTTTTGGGGTCACTTCATTGGCGTATTTCCCATTTGGGGCAATGATTGAGAGGTCGCAGATGACCCCTTATCACAAGAAATTCAAGAAATTATTCGTGGTCCTTCAAAGCCTCACGCAACTTCGCAGGGAAATTACTCTTGATATCGCGCTCCATAGATAGAATCATACTGCATATAGCGCGGGCAGATGAACTGCCGTGACCAATCATTACTGGGGCGTTGACACCCATAACCTGCAGACCGCCTACACTCTCTGCATTCATAGCATCCCAGAAATCGAACTGGTAGTAGAGTTTTGGGATGAGACGACCAAGGATAGGACGAAGTAGGAGCTTGAGACGTGGTTTACCACCACCAAGTTTGAAGTTGATGCGGTAGAGTGCCTCTGCCATCTTAAGGAGGCTGTTACCCACAAAGGCATCAGCGACAACAACATCGCCAATCTTGCCAGTGAAGATATATGAAGCCTCGACGTTACCCACGAAGTTGTAACGCTTATCCTCCTTCATAAGGTCGTATGTAGTCTTTGCCTGGGCATTACCCTTGCCCTCCTCCTCACCGATATTGAGGAGTGCTACGCGAGGGTTATCGATATTTAGTGCAGACTTTGCATATATTGATCCGAGCAGACCATACTGTGCCAATACCTCTGGCTTGGCATCTACGTTTAGGCCCACATCCATAAGCACTGCCTGACGAATACCCTGCTCGGCAGATACTGTAGGGATGAGTGTTGCAAGCACAGGACGGATGACACCCTCGATAGGTTTGATGACCTGCATAGAGCCGACCATCATAGCACCTGTAGAGCCGGCACTTGCGAAGCCGTCAACCTTGCCCTCGGCGAGGTATCTGAAGCCCACGCTGATGCTTGAGTCGCTCTTAGAAATAAAGGCCTTTGCTGGGTGGTCGCCCATCTCGATGACCTGTGATGTAGCGACAATATCGAACTTCTCAACAGGGCAGTTATGCTTGTTTAGGAGTTCCACAATGCGCTTCTGGTCGCCAAAGAGAACGATACGGCTCTCCTTGTCGAGATACTGCAAGGACATCACTGCGCCCTCAATTGCTACTTCGGGAGCGAAATCGCCACCCATTGCATCTATACCTATTCTAATCATAATTGTTTGTTTTAAGGTTAGTGAGCAGGTAAAACAAAGGGGCTGTCCAAGTCTCTTTGGATAGCCCCACTTCTTTAAGAAGCTGTATTTTAGCCTATGACGCTACGCCACAAGCCTACATAACTTCCTACAAGACTACTCAGCCTTCTTCTCGATAGCGAGCTTACCGCGGTAGAAACCACACTCTGGGCATACGCGGTGATATAGTACTGCTGAACCGCAGTTTGAGCAGTTAACTACAGTAGGAACTACAGCCTTGTAGTGAGTTCTTCTCTTGTCTCGACGAGTTGAAGAGACTTTGTGTTTTGGATGTGCCATATTACAATATAGTTTTTAAGTTTTATGTTTGTCTTTACTCCTGCTCTGCGGTTAGACGGATTAACCGCATTGCAAACTCTATTATTTACGCTCCATTTGCTCCTTTAGCGACTCAAGTATGCTCTTGTTGTAGTCATCAAGACCCACAACCTCTGCCTCCTCTGCCTTTGCCTCGAGAGCCTCTAACTCCTCCTCTGTTATTGCGCTGAACGATGCCAACATCTCTGGATTGCACTCGCCCTCCTCGTGTACGCGACTATATGGCAACGACAACACGATGCTCTCGTAGATATACTGCGTAAGGTCGAGCATATCCTCCGAAGGAGATATCCACATCACCTCGCCATCGTAGTAGTCACTCTCGTCCGAGAACTTAACAACGAGGTCACCATCATACTCAATAGCGATAGGACAATCCTCCAAACAGCGGTCACACTCACAAATAACCTCTCCGTCGATGCTAATCGAAAGTTCCAACATCGACTCACTACGGTTGAGCACTACGCGCACGTCGCAGTCACCGCCCTTGATTTCCTCGGTTTCAAACGCCTCAAAAAGAGCGTTATCTACCTTAAAATCAAAGTCATAGCTACCATTCTTTAGCCCCTTATAGGCTATCTTATACAATCCAATTTGCTCCATTTCAGCACAAATAGTTTGCAAATTTACTACAAAAAACTAAAATCTGCAAATTATTACTATTTTTGTAGCAAAGTTTTGTGCAAAATTATTTTGTTATGGCAAATTTTACGATCTCTATAGAGAGTGATTTTCACGATTTATGGCGTTACAACATCGTCGTTATGGCGAGTGTTATGCAGAGTGGCGAGCAGACGGAGGTACTCAAACACCGTAGCGAGATAGCCCCCGTAGGTGCGGAGTTACAGATGAAGCCTTTGGACTACAACCCCGACCGCGCGATACAACTTACAAGCGAGGAGGCGGACTCCCTTACCTTATATATATATATAATACCACACACACTACCCAAGGAGCAGATCGTTCGCTTTGCACCACCCTTCGAGTTAGACGTTAAGGTTAAGTATGGCACACGTATAGCATTCAAGCACCGCTATATGATTAACCAATGGTCTGGCGAGAATATCACCGCCACCATTCTTCCGCCGGAAAGGAAAGTAGAACACATTCAAACTGAAAAGTGAAAACTGAAAACTGAAAAGTGTGGTGCCTACGGCGTGTGTTTATAAGGTGAAAACTGAACTTTGCGATTAAGGCGAGAGCAGAACAAGTTTACTTGTTATGCCGAGCCGTAGCAAAGTCGAGGCATTACGAAGTTTTGCCTCAAAAGTGTGGTGCGCTTCGCGCGAGATTTAAAAAAGGCAGAAAGGGGAATTGGTATGCTTATACGCTTTAGTCCGCTTTGGTCCGCTTTGGTCCGCTTTGGTCCGCTTTGGTCTGCTTTGGTCCGCTTTACTTGCAAAAGGGGCAGAAAGGGGCAGAAGCGGCCTAAGGGGAAAATTTCTCAAAAAGGTACAGCCTTTTAACCATTCCTCACTACTCATTTCCCCTAATCGCCCCTAACGAAACGATTGCCTCACAATAAAAAAATGCGCTCGGCCATAAGACCGAGCGCAAAGTTTTATAGATAAAGTATCAATTACTTCTCAATGATAGTTACTGACTCGTCAGCAGGATACTTCTCATATACATAACCACCCACAAGAGTGTTGTTAGATACTGTACAACCCTCAATTGTGAAAGTAGCACTAGAGTTAAACATACCAACAAGTGCGCCACCAGAGTAAGCTTCACCGTAAGCACCAGTATTGTTGATAGTAGTGTTAGATACTGAGCAGTTCTTCAAACCACGCTCACCAGCCGACTCATTGAACACACCAACAATAGCCGCAGTACCACCGTTAGACTTAACAGAAGAGTTTGTTACAGTACAATTTGATACGCTACCTGCGTTGTACAAACCAGCTACAAGACCGCAAGCCCAATATGAATCCTCGATTGAGCAGTTGTTTACTGAAACGTTCTCAATGTTACCGTAAATCTTAGCAGCAACAACAGCAGAGCGACCAGCAGTCTTAAGGTGACAGTTCTCAAACTTAACATTCTTCACAGGACCTACCCAATCACGAATAAAGCCCATATCTGATGCACCACCCTCGTAAGTCCAGTTAGAAACTGTGTAACCCTGACCATCGAATGTATTGTTTGGCTCTGGGTTGAACGCATTCAAACCATTAAACTCAACACCTGTAAGGTCGATATCAGCACCAAGAGTTACAATCTCGCCACCCTTGATAGTCATACCAGACAATGCAACCAAACCCTCGCCAGTCATTACAAGGTAAGTATTCTCCTTCTTAAAAAGACCATTTGCAACAACATCATAACCAGCAAACCATACCTGTGCACCATCAACATATACATTAGCGTGAGCCTTACCAGCATCCTTAACATTCCAAAGGTTGCTATTGCTATTCAAACCTGTAGGGAAGCCTGTGGTTGTACAGTTGTTGATGTAAACCTCAAACTTAGCACCATTAGAGTTGATATCAATACCTGTTACAGGCTTACCATCCCAAGTTGTTGCCTGCTTTGCAGCAACGAAAGCACAGTTAGTGATAGTTACTGTATTCTCTCCAGATGCAGCATCCTCGTAAATCTGCAAAGCCTTACCCTCAGATGCAGCGAATGTACAACCCTCGAATACACAGTCAGAACCGTAAGTATAGAGGTAACCTGTCAATGGGTCGATAGTACAATCGTAGAAGTAGTGAGGAGCGTCGCTGTGTGCATAGAACTGACCAACGATCTTTGACTCGCGGAAAGTTACAGATACTGCGTGACCGAAACCACCGTTGTAACCATTGTTAGCAGTCTTGAAAGTAAGACCCTCAAATTCCAATGCAACACCATTTGCATAGTTACCTGGATGCATATTATTAGAGTTAACGGCACCATTAAGAATAGTATTCTCAACACCGCTACCCACAATAGTCAAAGTACCCTCCTTCTGAACAAGTGAAGATGGGAGGTTGAATGTACCCTTACCAAGAACGATTGATGTCTCGCCTGCAGCGATAGCAGCCTGGAACTGATCGTTGTTATCAGCAACAACCTTACCGTCTACCTTATATGCGCCATTTGCCAAGTACTCGTAAACTGTACCATTTACAGATACCTTTGCGCCTGCAACTGCAGAGTAACCACGACCAACGTAGCCAGCGCAGTCAAATGCAGTAGCAGTTCTGCCATCAGCAGAAGCACCAAACAACTCACAAGTAGTTGAACAACCCTCAAGTACCAAAGTCAAATCCTCGTGATCATCCCAACCACCTGCGATAGCACCAACACGGTAAAGGTCGTTATTGTTACCCTCGCGACCAGCAAGAACGCTTACCTTACCTGATGTAACACAGTTTGTGAATGAAGTATTTTGATAAGCAAGGCCAACGATACCACCAGCGTAGAACACCTGAGCAGTTACATCGATATTTGCAGAGCAATTCTCGAATGTAGTTACCTGCTGAATTTGACCTGCGATACCACCGATTGAGGTGTTACCCTGTACGAAACTACCAGCGTTAGCGTCAACCACAACGTTCTTGAATGAAACCTTAGCTACGTTACCACCTACAACGCCACCGATACGACCAGCACCTGCCATCTCCTTGTTACCATCAATCTTTACATCACCAGTAACCTTAATGTTCTCGATAACAGTCTCACCCTCGATGTTACCAACAAGAGCACCCATATGACCACCAGCCCAAGAAGCATTAGCAACAAGCTTAAGGTCTACGTTGTTAATTGTAAGATTCTTGATGGTAGCGTTTTCAGTGTAACCGAACAAACCTACATAGCAATCCTCCTCAGTACCGTGGTGCTTAAGGTTAGAGATTGTGTGGTTCTGACCATCGAAAGTACCGTTAAATGTTGTCCAGTAACCGATAGGAGTCCAATTCTCGTTGTTAAGATCGATATCAGCAGAAAGAACAACTGTCTTACCCTCGAAAGTATCGCCAGCATTTACCTTGTCTGCAAACCACTTCAAACCACCGATATTGCTAAGAACAACCTCGTTGCCGTTCTCCTCAACACCCTTCTCTACAACATATGCATCATTCTTAACATAGATAGCATAACCTGCAGGAATATTTGAAGGAATTACAGTAGCACCGTCCTTAAGAGCCTCAACTGCTACAGAAAGCTCGATATCCAACTCTGGTGCGCCTGCGCCTGAAACCATTACATCGCCATACAAGTTAGCATTCTCACCAACTACAAGCTTACCAGGGTTAACACTATTATTTGCATTCTGCATCCAAATAGACTTGTTATAACAACCATCGATAGTACCGCCATTTACAACAAGCTCAGCAGTAGCCTTAGTGCTGTTGAGGAACTGACGGATAGCACGATATGTAGACTTTACAACACCACCGTTGATTGTAGCCTTAGCATCGCCAGCACCAGTGTTTGTAAGGATATCAAGACCGTAAGCCATATCAGTACCACCAAGGTGCTCGATAGTACCACCGTTGAGTACGAACTCACCACGCTGGTTAGAGATAACAGATGAGTATGCATTCCAACCACGATTGTTTTTAGCTGTCAACTGAATCTTACCCTCATTACCCTCGATAGTAAGCTTAGCACCTGGCTGGATATTGAACAAACCGAAGCTTGCTGTCTCATTATCAGTACCTGTGATAGAGTAATTCTTAATATCAAGAACTACCTCCTTGCCAGATGCGATTGTAATAGAGGTGCTTGATGAAGCACGAGTAGTGAACAATGATGCAAGATCATCAAGGTTGATATCATCACCAAGAACGATGTGAACCTCCTCCTCAGTAGTAGACTCGTTCAACTCAGTGAAGATATCGTTAAGCTGCTCTGCAGTACTTGCCTTCTTGTGCTCAACAATATGCTCAGGCTGCTCGAAATTGTCGTCGATAGATACAGTTACCTTGTTGAAGTCTGTCAATACTGGACCGTAGATAGTGGTCAAGTGGTTACGCTCTACTGGAATTGCAGTGTTGAAAGCAATTGCAGGAAGAGTCTCAACATTATCAGTAATAGTCATAACAAACTGAACAGAACCTGTCTCAGTACCGAGAAGGTAGTCAGCAAACAATGTCTGAACGCCTTCAGCTGTAGGCTCGCCACCGTAAAGGTATGCGTCTGATGTGAAATCTACAGTCTTTGTCACACGATCAAGGTTGCTTGGCTTCAAAGTAAGAGCATCATAAGCCTGATATGTATCAACGTTATACACAATAGATGCACTTAGCAAGTCGCTATAAATCTCATCGATATCGTTAGTTACAACGCGCAACTTCGCAAATGGACGTTTAAGAATCATAGAGATTGTAGATGCACTGCTGAATACCTCACCCTCATCCTCGGTAGCGGTATTGAATACTGCAGTGTAAGCATCACGGCTCTCATCCATAGCGTTCTGCGCACCGATAACCTCGATGTTACGAAGGTCAGAAGCATCGTAATGCTCCATAATAACATCACCATCAGCATTACGCTTTACGAAGTCAGCCCATACAACGAATGAGTAGTGACGACCTGGGATAAGGCGCAACTCAAATGTTGTCTCGGTAGCAGTGTCCTCATATTTCTCAACACGCTTAGCCAAGTTCTCGTGAGCATCGAACACCTCAAGGATGTAACGAATATCATACTCATTAGCGAGATCGAGACGATTGTCGATCGCACCAAGAGCACTGTCAATACCAGCAGCACGAGTAGCTTCAGCAGGAAGACCTACAGAAAGCACGATGTTGCCGTCACCTGTCAAACCAGCCTCAATAGGCTGATCCTTCATACACGATACTACGCCGAGTACCAATGTAGCAAGCAATAAAAGCTTTTTCATAGTGTAAATAAGTTAATAATTTAAAATAGTTAATTGTAAATTCTTTACGTCCAAAAAGCAACTTTTATTCGCGACTTACCCACTGACTATAAGTGAGATACAGCAACCGAAGCATCGCTTCTTGCAATACCCCAGCGCATAACCAATCAAGCAAACCTCTTAAAATCAGTTGCTATTCACTGCAAATATACGAAAAATTTCGCAACCAAGCAAGGAAAATATGTATAAAATTTCAATCAAAAATTACCCCCCCCCCCCACAAAAAATGACGATATTACTCTGGTTGATAATCAATAAATCTACGGCATTTGAACGTAAAAGGGGGCTAAAATAATTAGTAGAGAGTAATTAGTAATTAGTAATGGTTAAAAGGCGTTGCCTTTTTACGCAGAGGATGGGGATGCTGGGGAGTATGGGTAGAGTGGGGAATATGGGGAAGCGCGAGCATCATTAAACTATAAGGCGAGATAACACTCACGATAACATCAACACGGATAACACACGACCTCATCCCCACTATCCCCAGAATACCCAGTTTCCCCACTGCGTAGCTGTCGCTTGGAACAAGCGAAATATCAGCCTAACGGGCAGCACAACCCAATTTCTCAGGAGAAGGCTGCAGATACAACGCTCGGCAAAAATCCCGACGATGGGCTGTACTTGGCGTACTGCTCATTGTCGGGACTTTTTGTTAGCGGCAGCAGATGTCTGCTTTATCGTGAGAAATTAGTTGAGGATTTCGTCTACAACCCAAGTAGCCCCTCCAACCTTATCAATTACGAAGAGAACGTAACGGATATCGCAGATGATGTTACGGCAGAGGGTCTCATCGAACTCGATATCGGACATTGTTGAAAGCCAAGTGCGGTCGAAGTTGATACCGATAAGCTGACCCTTATTATTAAGAACTGGAGAGCCAGAGTTACCACCTGTAGTGTGGTTGGTAGCGATGAAGCATACTGGCACTGTGTACTTACCGTTTAGGTTAACACCCCAACGACCATAATCTTTAGTCGCATAGGCATCGCGGAGAGCCTGTGGCACGTTGTAGTCGTAAATATCTGGGTTATCCTTCTCGATAATACCCTCGAGGGTAGTCTGTGGAAGGTGGTACTCGCCATCGGCATACTCGTAACCCGCAACCTTACCATAAGCAACACGAAGAGTAAGGTTCGCATCTGGGAAGAAAGCACGCTCCTTATCCCACTCCATCAACGCCTTAACATATGGACGGAACCAACGCTCGATATCAGGGTGGTTAGAGAAATTACGATATCTATAAGCCATAACACGCTTCTGGATAGGTGTGATAGCAGTAACAAACTCTGCAACTGGATCGCTCTTTGCAGACTCTACATTAAAGCCCTCAATAGTACCAAGCAATGTATTGTCGTATAGATAGTTAGCATATCCCTCTGCACCGCCATACTGCTCGAACAAAGTTCGCAACTCTGGCGAGATAAAGGTACCATATTTCTCGTACTCGGTGAGCATAGCAATGGCAATCTTGCGGTCTACGTTCACATCAAAGTCCTTATAGAAACGCTCTATCTCTGCCTGCTTCTCGGCATCGGTAAGTTTAGCGTTTAGTGCTATACGAACAACGTTCTGAATCTCGATACCAGCCAAGGTCTCGGTGTACAACTCATAGTTGAAATAACCCTCCTGGTTGCGCGCATAGGCAGCAGAGAGTGAGTCGAGAAGGTATGCCTTATCTGGGTTCTCGGCACGGAAACGCTCCTCATAAGCAATCTTCTTTGCCGAAGTACCAAGGCGGTTGATACCCTTAACCTCACCCTGCCACTTCTTCCAGGCATTAGCAATGTTTGCCTGTTTTGCTGCATACTGGATACGTGTCTTTGCAGACTTTGCCTGTGCATCACCGATGATATCAAGACGCTTGGTGCGAAGGTCAATCTTCAATGGATCAGAGATCTCTGCAACGTACTTAACAGCATCCGAAGTGATATACTCCTGCGTATTGCCAGGGAAACCATAAATCATTGTGAAGTCACCCTCCTGAACACCCTTGGTAGATATCTCGAAGTGGCGCGCTGGCTTATATGGCTTATTATCAGCACTATACTCCGCAGGTTCGTTATTCTCGTTAGCGTAGATACGGAACACCGAGAAGTCGCCAGTGTGGCGTGGCCAGATCCAGTTATCGTTGTCAGCACCGAACTTACCAATAGTGGTTGGAGGCGCACCCACAAGGCGTACATCGTTGAACTCGCGGTAGATAAAGAGGTATGCCATATTGCCATAGTACATAGACTCCACCTTGGCAGTGTAACCCACACCCTCGGCCTGCGCCTTGGCAATGATATCCTCCTTGGTCTCGCCCGAAGCAAGACGCTCGGTAACATCCTCCATACGCACAAGGATATGTACCTTCAAGCCTGGGCAGTACAACTCCTCGCCAATATTCTTTGCCCAAAAGCCATCGGTAAGGTAGTCGTGCTCAACAGATGATAGTGCCTGAATAGCATCGTAACCACAGTGGTGGTTGGTAAGAAGGAGACCCTTCTCCGATACAATCTCGCCAGTACAGCCACCATCGAACAAGACAACAGCATCCTTCAACGACGCCTGATTAATAGAGTAGACATCCTCCGCAGAGAGTTTGAAGCCCTTAGACTTCATATCCTTGATGCGGCTCGAAATAAGCGACGGTAGCCACATACCCTTGTCGGCAACAGCCGAGAATGACGTTGCACACAACAACGCAAAAAGTAGTAAGGTTTTTTTCATAATTATTTAAAATTTAGTTAATTACATATAACAAGAGGGTAACATCTCGATAAAGCACTCCAACTCCCTGCAAAGGCGTTGCACAGGAAGACCCATAACATTGTAGAACGAGCCTTCGATGCCCTCGATGCCTACATAGCCTATCCACTCCTGAATGCCATAGGCTCCAGCCTTGTCCATAGGACGGAAGTTCTGCACGTAGTACTCAATCTGCTCGGCAGTGAGTTCGGCAAAGCGCACCACACTCTCGGATGAGAAGGTATGCAGACGCTCGGCACTGCGTAGCGTAACACCCGTAACAACAATATGCTCGGAGCCAGAGAGATTGGCAAGCATAGCACGCGCCTCCGCCTCATCCTGAGGTTTACCAAGCACCTTGCCATCAAGCACCACGACAGTGTCTGCCGTAATGAGTATGTCGTTGTAATTTAGTGCATTAGGATAACTCCTACTCTTAAGTGCAGAGAGGTACGAGGCGACCTCCAAGCCATCCAACGAGGCAGGATATCTCTCCTCGCACTCGAACTTCGAGGCGAGTGTATACTCTATACCCGTAGCCGAGAGCAACTCCCTACGACGTGGCGATGCCGAGGCAAGAATGACCCTAAAGTCCTTTAATTTTTCGTGTAGTAACATCGATACCTATATATATTATTTCTCCCCGATAAGGTCTGGGCGTAGTGCCTTCGTACGACTCCACGCCTGCTCATCCTGCCACTTCTCAATCTCGGCAAAGTTACCCGAGAGCAAGACCTCTGGCACCTTCCAGCCGTTGAACTCTGCAGGACGTGTATATACTGGCGGTGCAAGCAAATTATCCTGAAAGCAGTCGGTGAGAGCCGACGCCTCATCGCCAATAGCACCTGGGATGATACGCACAACAGAGTCAGCGATGACACACGCCGCCAACTCGCCACCCGTAAGCACATAGTCGCCAATCGAGATCTCGCGAGTAACAAGATGCTCACGGATACGGTAGTCGATGCCCTTATAGTGACCACAGAGGATGATGATATTCTTCATCAACGAGAGACGGTTTGCCTCGTGCTGGTTGTAGGTGATACCATCAGGCGAGGTGAAGATAATCTCGTCGTAGTCGCGCTCCGACTTTAGTTTCTCGATACAGCGGAACACAGGCTCTATCTTCATAACCATACCCGCCTCGCCACCAAAGGGGTAGTCATCGACCGTACGACGCTTGTCGTCGGTGTAGTCGCGGAGGTTGTGAACATATATCTCGGCGTGACCCGACTCCTGCGCACGCTTGAGTATCGACTCGTTAAGTGGCGACGCAAGCAACTCTGGTACGACGGTAATAATATCTATGCGCATAGAATTAGCCCTTATAGTTTATTTCGTTATTAAGCACCTCGGTAATAAATGGGTTGTAGAGGGTCTCGTGACCTATGGTAGAACTATCCTCGTGACCAGGGTAGATGACAACATCGTCGCCAAGAGGCACGACCTCCTCCAAGATAGACTTCATTATCCACGAGTAGTCGCCACCTGGCAGGTCGGTACGACCGATGCTCTCCTTGAAGAGCGTATCGCCAGTAAACAACACCCTTTCAGCCTCGTTGAACAATACAACGTGACCAGGAGTGTGTCCTGGAGTCTTGATAACACGCAACTGTGTCTCGCCAAACGCCACAACATCGTTGGCATCAAGGTCGATATCAATCTCTGGCACCTCGTTACACTTTAGACCATAGACCATACCGCCCGATGAGGCATCGATAAGGAACTTATCCTTCGATGAGCAGGCAAACTTAACACCATACTCCTCCTTTAGCCACTTTACGCCCTGCGTATGGTCGAAGTGACCGTGTGTATTTACCGCCATAACGGGCTTAACACCAAGCGAGGTTATCAACTCCTTAAACATCGCATTCTCCGACTCGGACATATTACCCGCATCGATAACAACAGCCTCGTTTGTGGTATCCCACACCAAATATGTATTCTCTCTAAATGGGTTGAAAACAACTCTTTTAATCTCCATAACTTACTCTATTTCTGCTTTTAAAGTGATATTTTGAACACCGCTCTGCGCTGTAGAATGCACCTGCAACACCCTATAGAAATTACCCTTTGGGGCCTTCTTGGGGTCTACCGTAATATTAAGCACACCGCTCTGACCGGGCATCACTGGTTTTCTATCGTACTTGACCGTAGTACACGAACAACTTGTGCGCACCTCGGTAATAACCAATGGCACGTCACCAGTGTTGGAAAACGACAGTCGCAGGTGTTGCTTGTCGTCATCACGCGCAAGCAGTCCTAAGTCGACAACCTTCTCCACAAACTCTATATCTGCCCCCTTTGGCTCATCGGCATATACATACTCCGTAAAGCCCAAGCCAACCACAGCAAGCATTAGCAACACAAAGCCTCTCATTACTCAATCTTAAAGTCATATGTTATCCTACCGCTCTGCACAGGCTGATCGCTCGGCTTAAACTTCGCCTTCATCGCAGCCTCCACAGCAAGTTCGTGTAGCGAGCCATCAGAGGTTGTCGTACCTCGTTGCTCCACAACTGCCGACACGACATTACCCTCGCTATCTACCGCAACGAAGACCACCACTCTACCCGCCATATTAAACGATGTGCGAGGTTTAGGCAATCCCTCACGCAGACCTCTGCCATAGAGACCCGCATCGAGTTGGCTGGCATCATCAATAAGGTTGTAACCACCCATCTCGCCACGATTAGACTCCTTATCGCCATTCGATGCAAGACGGTTACCCTCCGCCTGGACTTCCTCAACATTACCCACGATAGGCTTGAACAAAGCGTTGGTATTCACCGTCTGCGTTTCAGGCTCTGCACCCTCTGTCTGCTCGTGTTGCTCTACAGAGGCCTCCTCGACGTGTGCAGTAGTCCTCTCATAGCGCACATCTGTGGGTGCCTCTTGCTCCACCTCTGGCTTCTCAGGTTCCTCCTCGAACTCCTCAAACTCCTCAAACACAATCTCCACTGGCGCAACCTCTCGCTTCGACAGATGCACCTCCAAGACCGCACTACTAAGCCATAGTGCCAACAAGAGCAACAACAAGAGCGTTATCGCCAGAGCATATCTACGCGCTGTGCGATCCGTTTTATTGTAATCCTCCATTATCTATTCTTTGTAGCAAGCACCATTTTATACTTCTGCTCACGGGTTAGGTCGATAATATCCACCAATGCGTCAACAGTAACCTTTTCATCGCAACGTAGCGAGATGTATGGTCGCTCCTCCATAGGACGATCGGCATACTCCGAGTAGTGCTGGCGCAATGCGCTCTCCACCTGCATAATGTCGGTATATTTCTCGCCACGATTGATTACATACTGGAAGCCCGAAGGACTATTGCTATCCCCCACAATCGACAATGTGATAATCGATGGATCGCCCTCGGAACTTGATGACGAAGGTAGGGTTAGTTTAACAGCATTATTCGGGTTGATAAGCGTTGTGGCCATTATAAAGAAGACCAACAACAAGAAGATAAGGTCGGTCATCGATGATGATGAGAACGCCGAATCTATCTTAGAACTTCTCTTTATTGCCATAACTCAACTATTTTTGTACTGGCTGGTTAAGAATATCCATAAAGGCGATTGTTGTAGCCTCCATTCTAAATACAAGACGCTCTATGCGAGCCACAAGGTAGTTGTGTGCGAAGTATGATGGGATACCCACGATCAAACCACCTACGGTAGTCACCATCGCAACGTACATACCTGATGATAGTTGTGCAAGTTCAATAGCACCCGAGGTATTTGCCGACATAGAGATAAATACCTGTACCATACCCACTACAGTACCAAGGAAACCAATCATAGGAGCACCACCAGAGATAGATGCCAACCAAGGTAGACCAGACTCAAGTTTCGCAACCTCCACGTTTGCAACATTCTCAATCGAGGTCTGAATATCCGACATAGGGCGACCAATACGCTCGATACCCTTCTCAATCATACGCGCCACTGGCGAGTCGGTACGACGGCAAAGGTCGATAGCAGCGTTGATATTACCCTCCGAGATAAAGTCGCGGATGCGGTTCATAAAGTTGTTGTCGAGTTTTGTAGCCTTGCGTATTGCGATAAAACGCTCCACGAAGATGAAGATCATCACCGCAGCCAATAGCACAAGTACCCACATTAGCCAACCGCCACTCATAAACAACTCCCAGAAGCCAATAGAGAGACTCTCGGTAGCCTCTGCTACGCCCT
Source organism: Alistipes sp. (assembly GCA_017647625.1). Classification (GTDB taxonomy): domain Bacteria; phylum Bacteroidota; class Bacteroidia; order Bacteroidales; family Rikenellaceae; genus Alistipes. The sequence continues at coordinate 14,401 of JAGCKG010000166.1, forward strand.
CAACAGGAGCAAGTGTTTCAACAGTTGTCTGTGCGACCTCCTCTGCGCTCTGCGCCAAAGGATTAGTAGTTAAGATGTTCATAACAGTAAAATTTTTAATTATTTATTATTTAATTCTATATCTTCTCTTTGCAAGGTATCGCGTTCTATAATATCTAACGACTCGCTATGCTCTTTATTATCCGCAGCATTATCTCCAGCATCCGCCGACGAAGAGTCATTCGAAGCATCCTTCAGCGCATTGCTCTTTCTGCCAAAACGCTTCTTAAGGCTCTGCATCAACTCTGCAAAGGTATTGAAACTCTCGTCGTAGTAGAAACCAATACCCGACTCCTGCATACCTTGGTTTTCTCCATATCGGTCGATGGTCTGCGTGAAGCCCTTAAAGCGTAGCACACCCTCTGGGTCGATAAGCCAGGTTATAAATGCCTCGCCCACGAAGTTAGAAGCCTTCTGCATTGCCTGTGCCGAGGCATCCGAGAGGTAACCACCCTCCAACTCCACAATAAGGCGGTTATTAAACCAACTCTTCGAGAAGCCAAAGTCCACCTCATCGCCCGAGATATTATTTCGAGGGCGATAACGAAGGACGATATTATAATCCTCTCCCGAGAGCCAGTTGCTCAACTGATTCGACAGAAGTTCAAAGCCCGTAGTCGCAGAGAGCGATGCTCCTGTTACACCCGTATCATCTGCCGAGAAGCAGTTTGCTGTCAGCAACCAGAACATCTGCGTAGCGATAGCGTGCTGGTCGTTCAATGCCGACTGCACGATAGTCTGAATCTCTGGTGCTACGTTAGGCACCTTGATATCGAATGTCGGTGTTGGCGAGGTAAGTTGGTCGGTAAGTTTTATGTAGCAGTCCACAGGCACAGCGTGCGACGTATCGAAACCCTGCACCGAACTACCAATCAACGGACTCAATGATGCCTTAGTGCTATACACCGCATCGATATTGACCTCGGCAGTCCTTGGGTTACCATCCCAATGTATCGACGAGCCTGGCACGACGGTAAAGAGTTTGTTGATGATGTTCTGTAGCGTAAAGAGGTATGTACCCTCCGAGATTTTGATGTCGCCATTCATCTCGAAGATATCCACCTCTGGCACGATATGCATACTCAACTCACCAGTACCCTTTGCCTTGATGATATCGCCCATTGTAGGGTCGATAACAAGTTGCATCTCGATATTTGGCAATACGTTGACGTTCATATTTATATCCATCAACCTCGAAGGAGTATTCTCCTCTATGCCACGTCGCTGATGCGCCATCATAAGACGTGTGAGGAAGTCGATGGTATCTATCTTCTCAACATCAGGCTCTACAAACCTTACGAAGTTGGCATACGACACATTCTCCTTGCGCTGTAGTGGCAGGAAGAACTTTGAGTTATCGGCACTTGTGACATCTATATCCAGTTTCGTACCGCGCTTATCGCCCTTTATCGAGGCATCACCCGTAGCATATACCTGACCATAGAAGGTATCGTTGTCGCTGGCAGTAGTGTTCAGCACCAACATCTTGTTTACCTCTGCCGTAATGTTATATGACACGTTTGCTAAATGGCTAAGGTCCACATCCATCGACAGATATCCCACATTGCTATCTTTGTCGTATAGTGGCACACGCGATGCCAAGATATGGTTATCCTCCACCGTAAATCGCGCCGTAGGTGCTGTATATCGCGACTTGGTATAGCCCACCGTAGCACCAAACGAATTGGCAAGGATACTACCCGAAAGCACCGCCTTGCGACCCGTACCCGAGATATTAGCGAAGATATCCATCTTACCCTCCATATCCGACAGCACACTCTTCAAATATGGTTTCAGCAGTGTCATATCGGCATTCAGGATGGTCATATCTGCCGAATATTTGTTGTCATCAGGACTGTAGTAGCCATCAATAACCCTCTTATCGAGACCTCTGTCACGAACGATGATATGCGCGCGCTCACCCGCCTTCTCCCAAGTCGAGGTTATCAATTGCGGTGCTACAGCAAGACCATTGACACTCAAACTATCGATATATATCGAGGCCTCAACCTCTGGGTTTTGGAATGCCGACTTAACCATAGCATAGCCGTTCGACACACCACCAATGTTGTAGCCTATACGCTCCGTAATAACCGACAAGCCCGATATATCGAAGTTGTTAAGCGTCACCCACACCGAGTCCTCTATCGAGCGCGACAGAACACCATTGATAACAAGATGCTGATCGGGACGCGCAATGAAGAAGTTGTTGATACTAATCTTCGATGGCTCGATATCTATACCCTGCGAGGTGAGATCCCAACGCTCCGTAGAGTTGTTAAAGTAGGATGGCGTAAGGTCGATATGCAGATTACGCTGATTTGTCTTGGCGTTATGTAGCAACTCTGCCGTCAATGCCACCATAGCCGAGTTACCATCTGGACTCTCGTCCTCGAACTTCGCCTCCACATCGACTATGTTATCACTCACGCCAGCACAGAGGCTGAGATTTGGCATCATAGGGCGTGTGCCATAGTATAGACCATCGGCACCAAACCTTACCTGCAACGAATCACGATTGTGTCTATTATTTAAATCGCACTCCCAGCCAGCCAATATCCAACCCTTATACTCCACAGCATCAGACTTACCACTCAACGACAAGGCATTCTCCTCGGTATCAAACCTTAAGTCGAAACTTGTGTCTGGGGCTATCACAAGACCCCCTATAACAGCATCCAAGAACTCATTTATACCCTCGCCCATAGTCACATTTAGTGCCGTGACATCGCTTCCACTGCCATCACTACGATATGCCACCTCACCCTGACTATCATCATAGAGCAGTGGCGCATAGTGTTTAAGGGCATTGTATAGGTAGTCCAACGCCTCCAAATATGTGGAGTTGCTACTATAGTCTATGGTCGCAAAGTTCGAGTCCAAGAGAATAGACTTATCTGCCCCCTGACTATCGAACTCCACCTTAACCCTATCCTCCACAAACCTACCCTGTGGATAGTCGTACTCTATATCTGCGATGCTAATGTAGCCATCCACACCCTCGTTAAACACACCCTGTAGGTCGACACCTATATTTGCCGACAACACCGATATGGAGTCGCGCTTGTTGATGCCCAAAGCATTTAGGTTGGCACGCTTCAAGGCAAGCGAGGCAACATATGTTGGACGTATGGAGTCGAGTTCCAAATCTGCACGAAGGTCAAATTGCAAGTTTGGATCTTCGGACTTAATATTTGCGACGTAGTCTCTGCCCGCAACACGACCACTACCCTCGATATTCGTGAATCTGTGACCACCATAGTCCACACTCTCCACCACAACACCGATATCGCCAACGACACCGCCAGTTGCTACATCTCCCACCGAGCCGTCAAAGGTTATATCCGAGGTTACAGTACGTAGATTCTTTATCGAGACGATATCTCCAATATCAAGACCCACACTCTGCACTGCGCCCACAATAGCCATACGGTCATCCTCCGCACGTCGCACCACCACATCGCCCGAGAGGTCGCCATCGCCCGAGGCAATATTACCCACCACTCTAAAGTCGTCAACAACGCCACCAATTGTAGCACGCATATCGACCCACTCCACTCGCTTGATAATACCACTCAAACGCTCCGACATAGCACCCTCGGCAAAGGCATCTGCCACCATCATCACATCCTCGGACGTAGAGTGTAACCGCTCCAAGCCAACGACATATCGTGCATCGCGCCAGTTTGGAAGACCATCGGCACTACAAGTAAGCGCGAGGTCGGTAGCCCTACCGAGTTTTGCGCGTTTAATTCTAACATCGACATCGTTAAGCACACCCTCGATAGTTGCCGAGAGCGACTTTACCACCACCTCTCGCTCCTTAAGCGAAGGGACAAAATAGGCTATATCACCAGTCGAGACCTGCGAATGCTCAAAGGCTATATCGAGTTCTACGCCTTTGGCAAAACGCTTGTAACTATCCCAGCCCTCACCCCTAAGTTCCAACTTGGGCGAGTATAACGACGAGGACTCTGTCTTCAAGTTCATTCCATCAAAGGCTATAACGCCCTGATTAACGTAGATATGCGATGTAAGGTTTTCGACATAGAAGCCCGACTGCTCCTCCATAGACAGATGCTCGACATCCGCCCACAAAGCACCACGCACCACAGCGAAGTTGGTAAGATGCGCGCTTATATCGCTAATGTGGAGATTGCTCATATCGACACCATACTCTGGGTTGCGATGCTCCTGCTTTTCGAGACAGAACGAGAGGTTTTCCGCATCCACATCATCTATGTAGAGTCGGAAGTCGCCCTCTCCATCCTTGCTCTGCAACTGCTCCACGATAGGGCGTATATTCATCTGACCAGAGGGCAACTCACGAAGATAGAACTTCGCACCATACATCTTGGTGTTGCTCAACCTCAAGCCATCCTTGGCAATATTTAACCCATCGATATTTGCAGTAGCGTGAGCCACATAGAGTAGCGTATCCTGATTGTAGTCCTCGACATAGAGACCACGAACACGAACTTTCGAGAATAGGTCGAAGTCTATACCGTCGACATAGACATCCGTACCCAAGTAGGCAGAGGCATAGTGCGATGCCTGTCTTACCACAGCGTTCTGTACCGACTCAACATTCAGCACAAGGGTAACCACAACAGGTAAAAATATCAACAACAAAATGATTGTCGATACTACCTTTCCCAATATTTTTATACCTTTGCGCATTGAATTACTTTTTCGCGTTTATGCTTTTACAGCAATTAACCTACAAAAGTAATAATTTTTCTATTAAAATAGAAAAGATTAAGGCAAAAAGAGCAAAAGTTTTTATTTTCAATATGGATATTACAATATTGGGCATCGAGTCCTCTTGCGACGACACTTCGGCTGCGGTACTACGCAATCGCACCCTTCTATCCAATGTAATTGCCTCACAGGCAGTGCATCAGAAGTATGGCGGTGTTATCCCCGAACTTGCATCTCGCGCACACCAGCAGAACATCATCCCCGTTGTAGACACTGCACTCAAGGAGGCTGGCATAACCATCGACAAAGTCGATGCCATAGCCTTTACACGCGGACCAGGTCTGCTCGGTTCACTCCTTGTAGGCGTATCGTTCGCCAAGGGTCTATCGATAGCCAACAACATCCCTATGGTCGAGGTTAACCACCTCGAGGGTCACATACTATCACATTTTGTGGACCTTCCCGACAGAGAGACCCCACACCCCGACTTCCCATTTTTATGTCTCTTGGTAAGTGGCGGTCACACACAGATTGTGCGCGTCGACGCCCCTACAAAGATGGAGATTATCGGCACTACTATCGACGATGCCGCAGGCGAGGCTTTCGATAAGTGCGCCAAGGTTATGGGTTTGCCATACCCTGGAGGTCCCGTAATAGACCGTCTTGCAAAGGAGGGTAACCCTACAGCATTTAAGTTCGCAAAGCCACACGTTGAGGGAGAGTTCGACTACTCATTCTCGGGTCTTAAGACCTCGTTCCTCTACACCCTACGCGATGCTGTTAAGGAGGACCCCGACTTTGTGGAGAGGAACAAAGCCGACCTATGCGCATCACTCCAAAAGACTATCGTCGACATTCTCTTAGATAAACTTATTAAAGCATCCAAGTCTACGGGTATCAAGGACATAGCCATCGCGGGTGGCGTATCTGCCAACTCGGGTCTTCGCAATGGTATCACCGAGGCTGGCAAACGTCGTGGCTGGAGAACATTCCTCCCAGAGTTGAAGTTTACCACCGACAATGCAGCGATGATTGCTTCGGCAGGCTACTACCGCTATATGGCTGGCGAACTTAGTGACCTTGGCGTATCACCAGTGGCACGTCTGCAAGACCTATAACAGACTACAAATGAGTCTCGAAGTACCATTTTTGGAGTATGGCAAGGTTATGCGTCAACGCTTTGGCGGACGCATACAAAAACTCGCCATAGATGCGGGACTCAGTTGCCCCAATCGCGACGGAAAGATTGGTTTTAACGGTTGCACTTTTTGTCTTAACGAGGCATTTTCGCCAAGTTATTGCAGGGAGTGTAACTCCCTTTATAATCAGATCGATAAGGCTATCGATTTTCATCTTGCGCGCAACCGCAAAGCGGAGTATTACATTGCATATCTCCAATCAGGCTCAAACACTTACGCAGATAGCGACAGACTACGTAAAATCTATAGCGACATCCTTTCACACCCCGAAGTATCGGGTCTTATCATAGGTACACGTCCTGATTGTATAAGTTCCGAAATACTCGATATTTTGGAAGATTTATCGCATAGCACATATATCGCCATTGAGTACGGCATCGAGTCGGTCTACGACACCACCCTCGCTCGAGTAAATCGCGGTCATAACTTCCAATGCGCCATCGATGCCGTCAACGAGAGCAAGGCGCGTGGTTTGGATGTCGGGGCGCACTTTATACTGGGTCTTCCCACCGAGAGTCACGACGACATCATCGCAGGCATAAGCAGAATAAACGCCCTCGATTTGAACTTTATCAAGTTCCACCAGTTACAGATATATCGCAACACCGCCTTGGAGCGCGAATATACCGCACACCCAGAGCGTTTTATATTTGCAAACAACTATACCTCAAACGATTACGTCAACCTTCTTTGCAATATTATAAGGCATCTTAAACCCTCAATAGCCATCGAACGACTCAGTTCTCTTGCCCCACGACACCTACTGCGCCACTCCCCACTACAAGGCATCAAACCCGATATTCTACGCAGTAGAGTTATCGAGCGTATGCACTCCCTCAACGCCACACAAGGCGACCTCATCGGCACAACATTTTAGCAAACAGACTCTATTTTGGTCGATTTTTCAAAAAAGAGTTTGTAGGTTGACAAATTATCACTATATTTGCTCTGTAATATCCCAAGATATGTAGTAACGATTTTTAGGAGTGAGAGACTCCTTAGTACATTCGTACTACATCACGGGATACAAACTATTACGGAAACAATAATTGACTTATATCGTGAAAAAGATTTTACTCGCACTTACAATAGCAACATTGGCGATGGTATCGTGCCAGAATGATAGTTGGAACCTCTTCGGTCACGACAACAACGTAGAGGTGGTGTTGAATGTTAAATCACCACAGATGCAGACCTTGCGTAGCGAAACATCGGGTCTCGACAGCGCATTGGGTGCTATCGACAACTTCGACAACAACAGCGAACTATGGGAAGAGTATGACCTGCGCTACATCCTCGAGATCTACGAGGTTGTGACAAATGGTTCTACCACAACCATATCGACCAACCCTATATACAAGCGACAGGTTCAGACCACCGATAACTACTATGCCGATGGCGTCGACTTCAAGATGTTGCTTGTACCTAATCGCACATATAAGTTTGTGTTGTGGGCAGACTTTGTGGACGAGGACACAGAGGGCGACCTCTACTACAACACCAGCGACCTTCGCGCAATCACACGCAAGAGCGACTACGCCCATACCGCTATGGAGGAGGCGTTGGATGCCTACCACATCAGCGTAAGCAGAGAGATTAAGAGTGCTACGGAGTTGCCTCTAACCCTCACACGCCCTATGGCAAAGTTGCGCGTTGTTGCCATCGACCACAGCGAGATAAGCAACTACTCGACACCTACACAGGTGAGCGTGACGTTCGACACCGAGAACAACCCTGTCTACAAGACCTTCGACGCTGTAGACAACAAGATTTTGAATAACTGCGTAGCACATACCTATAACTACTCCATAGACCCTGCGCCATATAGGGCATACAAGGGCAAGACCACCGAGGGCGCAGATATCTCGGGTCTTGTACTCTTTAGCGACTACATCTTTGCACAGCGCGAGATTACCGAGGGCGAGAAGAACGAGCAGGCGGTAAGTTTCAGTATGACCGTTACGTTTGACAACAACGAGAACATTAAGCATACGGTAGATTTCGACACGCAGATACCTCTCAACCGCAACTACCTAACAACGGTTATCGGCAACTGCCTCACCCAGCAAGAGAGCCTCGTATTCAATATCGACGATACACTCCTCTCGGGCGAAGAGGTCACAGTAGAGTAAAACACAGAGATGCTTTCCAAGAGTTGGGAAGCATCTTTTTTTAATTAGTAGTGAGTAATTAGTAATTAGTAATGGTTAAAAGTCTGCGACTTTTTGCGCAGAAGATGGGGATGCTGTGGAGTATGGGTAGAGTGGGGATTATGGGGAAGCACGAGCATCATTAAACTATAAGGCGAGATAACACTCACGATAACATCAACACAGATAACGCACGACCTTATACCCATCGTCCCCAAAATCCCCAAAATCCCCACAGCGCAGCTGTCGCTTGAAACAAGCGAAATATCAGCCCACAGGGCAGCACTACCTAATTTCTTGTCAGAAGTCGTAAGATGTGGTACATCACAAAAGAAACCACTCAGGGATAGTAGTTGACCTACAGCCCTGAGTGGTTTACTTTTAGGGATGTGCCGCAGATTGCGGCTTATCACAAGAAATTCCTAATGGGTGAACACCCTACCCATTTGCTTCTCCTCACGCTCGCGGGATGGCGTTGGATACTTCAACTTGTCGAGTTCTGCAACAGCGTTAGAGATATCTTTAAGGAGCATATCTGCCATATCGCGGGACATACCTTGACGGACAACGATACGCATAACAACGATGTTGTCGATATCTTTTGGAAGGGTGTAGGCAGGGACCATCCAACCGCTCTGCTGGAGTTTGTCCTGCAAGTCGAAGAGTGTCCACTTGGCACTCTTTGTCCACTCCTCGCTCAACGACCACACAAAGAGGGGGTTTACAACCTCCTTTGAGTAGTTCTCGAAGCACTTCATCTTACCGATACGCTCGTGGCAATAGCGCGCAATCTCCATACTATTCTTCTGTATGCGCGTATAGCCCTCGCGACCGAGATGGATAAAGTTGTAGTACTGACCCAACACCTGCGCCGCAGGACGTGAGAAGTTAAGACCTACTTGAGTAACCTCAGCACCGAGATAGTTGACAGAGAAGTTCATCTCCTCGGGGAGATACTTCTTATCGCGCCATATAACCCATCCCAAGCCCGGATATACAAGACCAAACTTATGTCCAGACGTTGAGATAGAGAGTACATTCTTTAGACGGAAGTCCCAGCGTGTCTCTGGACTAACAAATGGTAGGATAAAGCCTCCCGAGGCAGCATCCACGTGGATAGGAATATCATATCCTGTGCGAGCGTTGAACTCCTCAAGCGCGCTATCCAACGCCTCGATGTCGTCGTTAAGACCTGTCCACGTGACACCCGCGATAGGTACGATACAAATGGTATTCTCATCGCAACGGTTGAGAGCCTCCTCGATACATAGCGTACGCTTCTCGTTGGTAAGAGGCACCTGACGCAACTCTATCTGCCACAACTGGCAGAACTTCTCCCACACCACCTGCATACCAGAACTCATCACAAGGTTAGGTTTGGCTACCGACTTACCCTCTGCCATACGACGTTTGCGCCAGCGCAACCACGCGGCGACACCGCCCAACATACAAGCCTCGGAAGAGCCTATACCCAACGCACCACACTTCGAGTCACCCTGCTCTGGGGTGTTCCACAAGTTAGCAAGGATGTTGATACAACGACTCGCCATAACAGCCACACGCGGATACTCCGTCTGGTCGATGTAGTTCATCGATATAGCCTCGTTCATAAGACGTGTGGCATACTCATCCATATATGTCGTTACGAATGTAGCGAGGTTAAGACGTGGCTGTGTCTGCGCATAGGTCTCATCCTTGACCATATGGTAGGCAATCTCTGGCGATGTCATCTTCTCTGGAATTGTCATCGTAGGCGCAGGATGCACCATCTCCTCCGAGCCATATACGGCTGTGGTAGCATTACTCTGTTTCATCTCTTTCATAAGCATCAAATTTTAAGATTCAGACTACCAAAAGGCAGAAATTATGCCACGAAAGAGAGAATTTTTAAAAGTTTTTGCAAAAAAGTTGTGAAAAAATTTGGTGCATAAAAATTTTTCACTACCTTTGCACCGCAATTCAAAAGCAACGGGATGTAGCGCAGTCCGGTTAGCGCACCTGCTTTGGGAGCAGGGGGTCCCAGGTTCGAATCCTGGTATCCCGACTTAGGAAGCTCGACCTTTGAGGTCGGGCTTTTTTTGTTTTTATTTAGTTAGTAATGCTTAGCGAGCAACCCACAGCGTGGGGTATCGGATTGTTCTGAGGGTATGGCTTTGATGCAAGCATCAGCAACCCTCAGAACAATCCGTTGCTTCGCAATACGCTCGCTATGCGCATTAACAACAAACATTGTCGTGCATACCACGATTAGAATAAATGGCAGGTTGCGGGGATAGAAAGATGTTTATTGCTCGGCTTTCAGCCTGCGCCAAGAGGTATCCCCGCTACGGCTTCGCCGTTCGAATCCTGGTATCCCGACGAAAGAAGACTCGACCATACGGTCGGGTCTTTTTTTTTTGTTAACTGAAAAGTGAAAAGCCAGGTATGCTTCGTGCGGATTGATTACTGCGTCTGATACCAAAGGGACCAAAGAGTCCTAAAGCGGACCAAAGGGGATAAGCAACCCACACTCCCCTTTCTGCCCTTTTACTCCCCTTTGCACCCCTTTCTGCCCCTTTACTCCCCTCCCCGCAAAAAAGCATAAAAAAATTTGCTTTTCGTAGTGGTTTTTCGTACCTTTGTTCGAATTATAATGTTTTGTGCGTGTGCGCGCATAGGGTTAGTGTGGGCGCAGGTGGCAAAACAACAGTGTAAGAAACAGTATAAGATATTAAATATCACACACTTAAAAACAATTAAACTCTAAAACAATTATGGCTAATACCAAAGAAAAGTTGTTCGCGGAGTTCCCACCAGTATCTACTGAGCAGTGGGAGGCCGTCATTACAACTGACCTTAAGGGCGCAGATTATGAGCGCAAATTGGTATGGAAAACCGGTGAGGGCTTCGATGTACGCCCTTACTATCGTGCTGAGAACCTTGCTCAGGTAGAGTATCTCGGTGCCGAGGCCGGTGAGTTCCCATTCGTACGCGGTGTGTCTAAGGACAACACTTGGCGTGTACACCAGACTATCTCGGTTGAGTGCGCTAAGGCAGCAAACGAGGAGGCTTTGAAGCTTCTTAACTCAGGCGTTGACTCGCTTGGTTTCTGCTTCTGCAACACTTGTGCTTGCGAGGTAGATGTTGACGCTTTGCTTAAGGACATCGTTCCTACAGCAGTTGAGCTTACCTTCTGCGGTGGCGAGGCTGAGACTTTGGCAGCACTTGCAAACAAGGTGCTTGCTAAGTATGCTAACGAGCCTAAGGATGAGCTTCGTCTCAACTTCTGCATCGACCCAATCATCAAGTCACTCTCTGTAAAGGGTACTTGCGGTTGCAAGGAGAACGAGCGTAACTGCTTCGATGTTATCGCAGAGCTTATCAAGGCTACTGCCGACTACAAGCGCGTGAAGGTGGTGAATGTAACAGGTTCTACATTCTCTAACGCAGGTTCTACAATCGTTGAGGAGCTTGGTTTCACCCTATCGGCTGCTCACGAGTACCTTGTAAAACTTATGGAGCGCGGTCTTTCAATCGACGAGGTTGCTCGCAAGATTCGCTTCACATTTGCAGTTACTTCTAACTACTTCCTTGAGATGGCTAAGTTCCGCGCAGCACGTATGCTCTGGGCTAACATCGTTAAGGCTTACAACCCTGCAAAGGATTGCTCAATGAAGATGGTGGCACACGCCGTTACCTCTACTTGGAACCAGACTGTTTACGACCCATATGTAAATATGTTGCGTGGTACTACCGAGGCTATGTCTGCAGCAATCGCTGGCGTACACTCATTGGAGGTATTGCCTTTCGACTATGCTTTCGAGGCTCCAACAGAGTTCTCAAAGCGTATCGCTCGTAACTCACAGCTTCTTTTGAAGCACGAGTCACACTTCGATCAGGTTGTTGACCCTGCAGGTGGTGCTTACTACATCGAGTCACTTACTTCAAGCATCGCAAAAGAGGCTTGGGCTCTCTTCTGCGCTATCGAGGAGAAGGGTGGCTACGTTGCAGCATTCAAGGAGGGCTTCGTAGTAGAGCGCGTTAAGGCTTCAGCAGCAGCAAAGGATAAGGCTATCGCTACACGCCGTCTTATCTTGCTCGGTGCTAACCAGTATCCTAACTTCACAGAGGTTGCCGATGAGACTATCTGCGATTGCAAGGTAAAGCGCGAGGTTAAGGCAGAGAACGTTCTTGTACCTTACCGTGGTGCTATGGCATTCGAAGAGATGCGTATGAGCGTTGACCGTTCAGGCAAGACTCCAAAGGCATTTATGCTTACTTGCGGTACTTTGGGTATGGCACGCGCTCGCGCACAGTTCTCTTGCAACTTCTTCGCTTGCGCTGGTATCCGCGTTGAGGATAACACATTCTTCAAGTCTGTTGAGGAGGGTGTTGAGGCAGCGTTGGCATCAAAGGCAGAGATCGTTGTTGTATGTGCATCTGATGACGACTACGCAACAGTGGCTCCACGTGTTAAGGAGCTTTTGGGCGACAAGGCTATCCTTGTAGTTGCAGGTGCTCCTGCTTGCGCACCAGAGCTTGAGGCACAGGGCATCACCAACTTCATCAACGTGAAGAGCAACGTATTGGAGACCTTGAAGGATTACTTAAAGAAGTTGGGCATCTAATCAGTTTATAGGCTATGAGAGCAAAATTTTCAGATTTAGAATATAAGGCTGCAGCCACAGAGTGCTGCGCCACAACGAAGGCTCCCAAGGAGGATTGGTTGACTGCCGAGCGTATCGCCGTTAAGGAGAACTATACTGCAGCCGACCTTGAGGGTATGGAGCATTTGAACTATGCAGCAGGTATCGCACCATTCCTTCGCGGTCCTTA